>JAFAYS010000596.1 GCA_019240175.1 Chloroflexota bacterium
TCCTGCACCAGCGTTGTCACATACTCCTGAATTGGCGCGACCAGCTCAGGCCGATACATCAGCGCGCCAAAATATAGACCGCCGGTGAGTAAACCAGTCGCAAACACACCGCGCACGACGCGACCAAACGCACTGCGACGGCGTGGCGGTCTCAGCTTCTGGGAGCGCGGCGGCGCGGGCTGCTGCACGGGCTTGGGTGTTGCCGGACTTGCCTGTGCTCTTGGTGGATTCGCTTGGCGCTGCTGGGATCGAGGCGGCGGCGTGGGGCGCTGCTGCGCTGGCGGCGTCGCTTGACGCGGCGCGCTGACCTCGGGCACCGGATCGAAGGCGCGCGTGCGCTGGCGCTCACCGGTGACGATCGGCAGGGCGCGGCGAAATTCCGAGAGACTGCTAAAGCGATCGTCGACTTCCATCTGTAACGCTTTGTCGAGCGCCTGGCTGGTCTCAAGCGAAATATCGGGCTGGACACTGCGCGCGGATGGAAACGAGAACGGCGGCTCCTCACGCGGATCGCGGCCAGTCAGCAGATGATGCAGTGTCGCCGCCAGTGCATAGATGTCGGACTGAACCGTGGCGATGCCCTGATACTGCTCGGGGGGCGCATAGCCCGGCGTGCCGATCATTGTGCCGCGATGGCCCGGCTGCAGCAGCTTAGCGATACCAAAATCCACCACCTTAACGTTGCGGTCGGCGGTGATCATGACGTTGGAGGGCTTCATGTCGCGGTAGATCAGGCCATTCTGATGCAGAAACTCCAGCACATCGCACAGCTGATCGGCCCAGATCAGCACCTGCCGCTCGGGAAAGCGCGGCGTTTGCTTGAGCAGATCCTCAAGATCGTCGCCGAAGATAAACTCCATCGACAGGTAATAGCGCCCCTCGTCGATGAACGAGCGGTAGATATGCGGAATGCCAGGATGGCCCTTGATCTTACGCAGCAGCTGGGCCTCGTCCAAAAACCGCTTAATGCCTTCTTCGCGCTCCCGAGGATTGGTAAAACGGTCGTGCATCTCTTTGATCGCATAGACCGAGCCGTCGTCGTCCACGGCCTGATACACGACACCCATGCCGCCTTCTTTGATCACCTTGGTGATGCGGTAGGTATCGTCGAGCAGCACATCATGGCCGCACTGCTGGCAAAAATTCGCGTCCGCCTTATTTGGCGCGCGGCAGATCGGGCACAGGATTCTCTCGGTTATACTATGTGTCGTCACAATAGCTTATACATCAAGCAAAATACACACCACTACATCAAGGATAACATCCTGTTGGAGGAGTGGCAACCGCTAGCATGTACGTTGAAAATTCCGCCAGTGTTGCGTATAGCAGCAACATTCAGTCCGCATCGACGATCGTAGCACATAAGATTTTACCGCTGTTCCGCCGCGAAAAGCCGCAGGTCATGCGTTTTGGCGAGCACAAGCTGGTGTATCGTGTCGCCGGCAGCGGTCCTGCGCTGGTGCTGGTCCACGGCTTGTCGGGATCGGGCAGCTGGTGGCGACGTAACACGCCCGTGCTGACCAAACACTTTACAGTCTACTCCGTCGATCTGGTCGGCTACGGCAGCAACCGCGCGTTCCGTCCGATCCGTATCCCGCAGGCCGCGCGCTACATCGGCGAGTTTATCGGCGCACTACCGCCTGGCTGCGCGCATCTGCTTGGCCACTCAATGGGCGGTCAGATCGCCACGCATGTCGCCGCCGAATATCCGCATCGTATCAACCGGCTGGTGCTAGCCTCAGCCAGCGGCCTGGTGCGCGCGGATCTGCTGCGCATGATGCTGCGCCTGCCCAGCGCCGGACGCTATGGACGCTTCGATTTTATGCCGACGCTGGCCTACGATGCGCTGCGTGCCGGGCCGTTAAATCTGCTACTCAGTGCACTGGATCTGCTGTCCAACGACGTCACCGACTCGCTGGCCCGCATCGTCTCGCCCACGCTGCTGATCTGGGGCGAACAAGATAAACTGGTGCCGGTCGCGGTCGGCGAGGCCGTCAACAAGGCGCTCCCCAGCTCACGGCTTGAGATCATCCCGCACGCCGGCCACGTCCCGATGTGGGATCAGCCCGAGCAGTTCAATCAGCTGGTGCTGGACTTTTTGCTAGCGGCTGGACAAGAACCTAGAACCCAGAACCTAGAACCTAGAGACGACGAGAACAAAGAGCAAGAGAACACAGAACCAAAAGGCAACAAAGACGATTAGCTGTCCAAGGCTGTTCGCAGCTCCGCCAGGGCCGTCTGCAACGCCTGATCCAGGCGCTCGCGATCGGGGCCGCCGCCCTGGGCCGCCTCCGGCTTGCCGCCGCCACGCCCACCGACGATCGCCGCCGCCGCTTTGAGCAGCGCGCCCATGTCCGCCGCCACACCCGCCGGGCGATTGAACACCAGCTGAGCTTTATCGGCGCGTAGTCCCAGCAGCGCCACACCGCTAAGCTCGGCGATCCGCTTGGCGAGCAGGCGCACGCTATCAAGCGTCCGGTCATCGTAGGACTGCACGACCACCGGCACGCCGCCGAGCTTGGGAGCCGCCGCGATCAAATCCTGGGCATCGTAGTCGATCAAGCGCTCCTGGGCGCGCTCCAAGGCCTTGCGCTGAGTCTGCTCGGCGGCACGCAGCCGCTGCACGGCAGGCGCGATCTCGACCAGGCCCACCGAAAGCTCGGCAGAAACGCCCTGAAGGATCTGGTTCTTCCAGCGATAATCCCCGATCGCGCGACCACCACACACAAACTCCACACGCACGCCGTTTTTGTAGCGCTCCCAGCGCCGAATGACCACGCTGCCGACCTCGCCCGTGCGGTTGGGATGTGTGCCGCCACACGGCGAGTGATCGAAATCGCCCGCCGAGACGATGCGAATGCGCTCGTAGGCCTGCGGCAGCTTGCGCAGCGTCAGCGTACTGAGCTCCTCGGGCGTGACAAAGCGCGCATGGATCGGCGCGTTGGCCCAGATCATCTGGTTGGTCGCGTCCTCGATCGCCGCGATCTGCTCGGCGGTAAAGCCGGGATGCGCCAGATCGACGGTGCAGATCTCGCTGCCGAGATGCACTGCCACCGTCCGCGCATCGAACTGCTGCTCACAGGCCGCGCTGAGCAAGTGCTGGCCGTGATGCTGCTGCATAAAATCGAAGCGCCGCGCCCAATCGAGCTGCCCCTGGACCTCATCGGCGTCGAGCGGCGCGGCCAGAATATGCCAGATCTCGCCCGCCTCGTCGGCCTGTGTATCCAGCACCTGAACATCATTCAGCGCTCCACGATCGCCGGACTGACCACCGCCTTCGGGATAGAACGCCGAGCGATCGAGGGCCACAGCCGGCTTGCCATCGATTATCGATCGCTGCGTTACTCGCGCCGTAAACGTTTGGATGTATGCATCGTTGTAATACAGCCGATCAGCGGGCATCTAGCGCCTCCATTATCAGGAGCAGGGCGTGATACATCACGCCCCTACGGAATCATTCATCTATACTACATTGTAAAACGTTTTCATCTCTTTGTCTCCTTTTTCGTTTGTTTTCTAGGTTCTAAGTTCTAGGTTCTCCACGTCACCCTTCAATCAGCGCCAGCTCCGCTGAGAAGCCGGGACCGAACACGCAGAGCAGACCGGTCTCGCCGGGCTGGATCGCCGCGTTTTTGAGGAAGCGCTCAAGCACAAAGAAGATCGTTGCCGAGGACATATTACCGTACTCGCGCAGCACAGCGCGGCTATCGGCGAGCGCCTCGGGCGGCAGATCGAGGGATGACTCGTAAGCTTGCAGAACTTTCGCGCCGCCCGGATGATAGATATGATGATCGATCGACTCAGGCGTGAGCTGATGCAGTGCCAAAAATTGCGTCGCCAGGTCGCGGTAGTGATGCGTGACCACCGAGGGAATACGCGTGCCGAAGATCACCCGAAAGCCGGCGTCGACAATATCCCAGCCCATCAGATCCAGCGAGTCGGGAAAGAGCGTCGACTGCATGTCGATGATGCGCGGCCCCGGCTGCGTGCGCTGATCGGCCACCTGATCGCCCGCCACCAGCACCGCAGCTGCACCATCGCCAAACAGCGAGAGCGCCACCAGATTGCGCTTCGAGCGATCGTTGTGCTGGATCGTCAGCGTGCACAGCTCAACCGTCACCAGCAGCACGCGATGCGTCGGAAAAGCCCGCACATACTCCTGAGCGCGCGCCAGACCGCCAAGGCCACCAGCACAGCCCAGACCCCAGATCGGCGTGCGGCGCGTGTGCGGGCCGAGATTCAGCAGCGTCATCAGCCGCGCATCGATCGACGGCGCAGCCAGGCCGGTGGTCGAGACAAAAATAATATGATCGATCTGATCCGGCGTGACCTGTGCGCGCTCCATGCAGCGTCGCGCCGCTTCTTCGCCCAGCTTACAGGCCATATCGATAAATAGATCGTTGGCCTCGCCGAAGCTGTGCGGCTGGGTAAACCACTCGGGCGGCTCCGACAGATAGCGGGTATCGATCTGCGCGTTGTCAAAGATCGTGAGATAGCGATCGATCTCTTTAATATCAGGCCCGAAGACCTGACGGGCATACTCGCGGGCCGTCTGCTGCGTCACCTGATGTGGCGGCACGGCGGTCGCTACGGAAACAATACTCGGCATCTAACCTGCTCCATTCTCCTCAAAAACATCAGGTCGCTGATGCATACAATAGTCATACCACAATTTACGCAGCGCCCGATGCCGACAGATGCAAAAAACTCCCCGCGCTGGATGCGGCAGGGAGTTTAGAGCAAGTTTGATCGCCGAATGAGATTAGCCCAGCGAAGCAGCGGCGCGACCCAGCCGGATCAGCGTCTCACCGCGACCCAGCGCGTGCAGCGTTTCGAAGAGCGGCGGCGAAACCTTGCTGCCCGTCGCGCCGACACGCAGCACCATAAACAGATCGCCGACTTTGAGACCAAGCTCCTCGGTCAGCGTCCGCAGCCGCGTTTCCAGCCCTGCAATACTCCAATCCTCAAGCTCACGCAGCGCCTCGATCGCCGCGCTCAGCGCGCTCTGCGCCGCCGCCGCGTCGAGCTTCTTGGGCACAAGCAGCGACTGATCGTAGGTTTCGGGCGCGTGGAAGAAGAAGCGCAGCAGCTCGGGAGCTTCGCTCAGCACCACCAGCCGCTCCTGGATCAGCGGTACCAGCTGCTCGATAAACGCGCGCTGCTCGTCGGTCACCGGATCGCCGGCCAGGCCGTCGCGCTTTAAGTACGGCAGGATGCGCCCCGTTAGCTCGGCAGCCGACAGCTGGCGAATATAAATACCGTTGAACTTGTTGAGCTTTTCGATGTTGAACACGCCGCCGGAGGGCGAGATCTTCTTGAGGTCGAAGCGCTCGATCAGCTCGTCGCGCGTCATGATCTCGGTCGTCTCGTCGTAGCCCCAGCCGATCAGCGCCAGAAAATTCGTGATCGCCTCGGGCAGATAGCCCTTCTCCAGGTAATCGGTGATCGCGGTATCGCCGTCGCGCTTCGAGAGCTTCTTGCCACTCGGACCAAGCACCTGCGGCACATGCACCCACACCGGCTGCTCCCAGCCAAAGAACTGGTACAGCAGCACATGGATCGGCGAGGTCGGAATCCACTCGTCGCCGCGCATGGCGTGCGTGATCTGCATCTCGTGGTCGTCCACCACCACCGCGAAATGATAGGTTGGGAAACCGTCGCCCTTGATCATCACCAGATCGTTCTGTAGCGCGTTCTGAAAGGTGATCGGGCCGCGAATCAGATCGTTCATCACGGTCTCGCCTTCCAGCGGCACGGCTAGGCGCATCACGTAGGGCTTGCCGGACGCCTCCTCGGCGGCGCGATCCTCGGCGCTCAAAAAGCGACAATGACGATCGTAGCCGGGCGGCTCTTTGCGCGCCTGCTGCTCTTCGCGCACCCGCTGGAGCCGCTCGGGCGTGCACCAGCACTTGTACAGATGGCCTTTCGCCAGCAGTTCGTCGGCGTGTTTGTGGTAGATGTCGAGCCGCTCGGACTGCTTGTAGGGCGTGAACGGGCCGCCGACATCCGGACCCTCGTCCCACTGCAAATCCATCATGCGGATCGATTCTTTGAGCTGCTCCTCCGCGCCCTCCACAAAGCGATTGCGGTCGGTATCTTCGATGCGCAGCAAAAACTGGCCTCCGGTATGCCGCGCCCACAGCCACTCAAAAAGAATCGTGCGCATACTGCCGATGTGAACGTATCCTGTAGGACTCGGCGCGAAGCGTGTGCGCGCCGGTCGCTCTGCCTGTGTCATTGAAATCCTCCAAATATATACTAGCCAGGATTATACCAGCGACTGCTGCCGTGCTGTTTGGGATCAATCATGAAAACGAGCGGTCAGGACGCCTTTTTTTGAGCTTTTGCTCAGATGCGCGCCAGCAGCCAGGCCGGAGCAAGCTGGTATAATCGCGTCATGCAGAGTATTGGAATGGTACTGCGGACGCTGCTGGGCGTGCCGCTGTTCTTGTATATTCCCGGGTACGTGCTTGAGCGCGTGTGGCTGGGCGATCACAGCGCCGTCAACGGCATCGAGCGTCACGTCACACGCATTGTCGCTAGCGTATTGCTGAGCGGCTGGCTGGCGCTGCTGCTGGCCGAGTTTGGGATCTTCAACTACTGGCTGCTGCTCGTAATCACGCTCGTGATCGGCGGCATCGGCGCGCTGATGCTCCGTCGTCAGGGTCGCCTGCCACGCATCACGCCACGCTCGTCGGCGCTGGGCATTGTCGCGGGCCAATCTCCGGCCAGCGCAGCTGGCGGATTACGCTCAGCCCTGGCCGCTGTACGCTTCGATCATGCGCTGCTGGGCATCGCGCTGCTGTTTGGCGTGCTGGTCGCGCGTCCGTTCGAGGTGATTCGCGGCGGTCTTGACGCAGGCGTATATGCCAACACCGGCGTCGCGATCGCACGCACCGGCTCGATCGTGCAGTATGATCCAATCGTGGCTGAGATTGGGCAGCGGGCCGCGCAGGGCGACGATTTTGCCCGACAGATCGAGAGCAATATTTTTGGCGTACAGAGCAGCAAGCGCAATATCGCAACCCGGCTGCGCGCCGCC
>JAFAYS010000741.1 GCA_019240175.1 Chloroflexota bacterium
GATCTGCATGCGATCTTGTTCGTGCCGTCGCAGCGTGAGCGCGGCTTTTTGGAGCGCCGCACCGAGGGCAAAGTCAAGCTTTACTCGCGCAGCATTCTGATCCAGGAAGACGCCAAAGATCTGCTGCTGCCCAACCACTTCCGCTTCATCGAGGGCGTGGTCGACAGCGAGGATCTGCCGCTCAACGTGTCGCGCGAGTCAGTACAGCGCACGCCCGAGATCCAGCGCATCGGCAAAACGCTGACCAATCGTCTGATGCGCGAGCTGACGCAGCTGGCCGAAAACGAGGCCGAGACGTATCGCTCGTTCTGGACCGAGTTCGGGCCGTTCATCAAAGAAGGCATTGCGCGCGATGCCGCCGCCCGCGAAGATCTGACCAAGCTGCTGCGCTTCCACAGCACCCACGGCGACGAGCTGGTCTCGCTGGCGCAGTACAAGGAGCGGATGGTTGAGGGCCAGGAGGCGATCTACTACGTGCTGGCCACCGATCTCGACAGCGCCAAAAACAGCCCGCATCTTGACGCCTTTACCGCGCGCAACATCGAGGTGCTGCTGCTGGTCGATCTGGTCGACGGCTTTATGATGAGCAGCCTGCGCGACTTCGACGGCACGCCGCTCAAGAACGCCGACGATCCCAATCTGGAGCTGCCGGCGCTGGCCGATGAGCAGGAAAGTGAGACGATCGAGACCGAGGTCTTCGATCGCATGGCGGTCTGGATCAAGGATATTCTGGGCGAGCGCGTGACCGAGGTGCGGCCCTCCAAGACGCTCAAGAACAATCCCGCGCGTCTGGTTGCCGCCGCGGCTGGGCAGGACCGCGACATGCAGCGCGTCCAGCGCATGATCAACCGCGACTACACCGTGCAGCCCTCGGCGCTGGAGCTCAACCGCGCGCATCCGCTGATCCGCAGCCTGGCGCAGCTCCACCAGTCGCGCCCCGACGACCTGCTGGGCCGCGTGATCGTGGAGCAGATCTACGATAGCGCGCTGCTGCTGGATGGCCTGCATCCCAACCCGGCGCAGATGGTGCCGCGCATCCAGCAGCTGATGGAAGCTGCCGCGCGGAATGAGGCATCCTAGAACCAGGCGATCGGCGATGATCGCTCGGCTCTGAGGTCGGTTGCGATATTCTGTTGGGCGCTGATCAGCTCGTGTTGGTCAGCGCTCATTATTCTTGGGCTAGCGCTCCTGCTCAAGCGCCGGCGCAGCCGTGATCGCCAGGCCCTGCAAGCCCAGCGCGTAGTTGATCCCGGACTCCAGATTGGCGCGCGTGGTGATGTCCGACAGATCCACGCCGAGCTGAATGATCGTCTGGGCGATCTCGGGACCGATGCCGACCAGCACGATTTTTGCCCCCAGCAGTCGGGCAGCGCGCGCCGCCTGGATCAAGTAGTTGGCGACCTGCGTGTCCACCACGGGCACGCCGGTAATATCCATGATCACCACATCCGCCGATTGCGCGCTAATGCCTTCGAGCAACGTTTCCATCACCTGGCTGGCACGGCGCGGATCGATCTGCCCAACCAGCGGCAGCACCAGCACGCCCTGATGGATCGGCATCAGCGGCGTCGACAGCTCACGCAGCTGCATGTTCTGCTCGCTGATCATGCGCTCACGCGCGGCGATAAACACGCCGCCCAGCGTCAACAGCCCCTCGGTGACGATTTCATTCTGGCGACTGAGCCACCAGTTGGTCGCTTCCAGATCGCCATCGAGCGCGGCGCGCATATGCTGATCCAGAATTTGCGAGCCGGTCACAATCCCCCGCGAGACCTCCTCAAGCCGAGCACCGTGCTCCACACGCACAACCGCAATCTTTTCCCAATGTTTTTTAAAGTGGATATCGCTACCCTGGATCAGGTCTTCGCCGAAAGCGTTAAAGCCTGCGCGAATTGCGCCCTCAAGCTGCTGGCGCGAAAGGCCCTGGTAGCTGCTTAAACCCAGACCCGCGACCCGATCGGTCGCCTCCTTAGCCGCGCCCGGTACGACGTCATGAAATCGTTCAATCACTCGTTGCATAGGGGGGTTCCTAACTGATAATCAAACATCGCCTTGACCCTGGGGATTGTTAGAGATCGCCCAGGAAACGTCAGCCCCCAATTGTACCGAACTCGCGTACCTCCTTCAGCATCCGCAACTATGACTGTACGTAGCTGTGTCTGCTAAATTGCCGCCTGGTGGAATATCCCGCACGTTTGACGACCGTCAGCCAGCACATTACAATCCATGGACACACCATTGATAATCTATTCTACAGCAGCGCTTCGGCAACGCGACGCTGTATCTCTACGCTATGAACCAACACTATTCGGCGTATCTCGATATCGAGACCGCCTTTGACGGCTCGATCACCGTGATCGGAATCTACCGGCCCGACAGCGGCACCTACCAGCTGGTCGGCAGCGGCGTCAACGATCTGAATCTGTACCGCGCGCTGGAAGACGTACACACGATCTACACCTACAACGGCGG
>JAFAYS010000783.1 GCA_019240175.1 Chloroflexota bacterium
CACCGCTTCTACGCCCACCAGCCGGATCTTAACTACGCCAATCCGCGTGTGCGCACTGCCATGCGTCGCGTCGTCGATTTCTGGCTGCGCATGGGTGTCGATGGCCTGCGGCTGGACGCGGTGCCGTATCTCTTCGAGCGCGAAGGCACGACCGGCGAGAATCTGCCCCAAACCCACGCGGCGCTGCGACAGCTGCGGCGGCATATCGATCAGCATTTTCCGGCGCGCATGCTGCTGGCCGAGGCCAACCAGTGGCCGGAAGACGCGGTCGCCTACTTCGGCAAGGGCGACGAGTGCCATATGGCCTTTCATTTCCCGCTGATGCCGCGCCTGTTCATGGCGCTCCGCCGCGAGGACCGCTTCCCGATCCTCGACATTCTGGCGCAAACGCCGCCGATCCCGGAGACGGCGCAGTGGGCGCTGTTTTTGCGCAACCACGACGAGCTGACGCTTGAGATGGTCACCGATACCGAGCCCGTGTATATGTATCGGGCGTATGCGCGTGACGAGACCGCGCGGATCAATCTGGGCATTCGTCGCCGCCTCGCCCCGCTGCTGCACAACGATCGCCGTAAGATCGAACTGTTGAACGGCCTGCTCTGCTCGCTGCCGGGCACGCCGGTGCTCTACTACGGCGATGAGATCGGCATGGGCGACAACGTGTTTCTGGGCGATCGCAACGGCGTGCGTACTCCCATGCAGTGGAGCGCCGATCGCAACGCGGGCTTTTCGCGCGCCAATCCGCAGCAGCTGTATCTGCCTTTGATCATGGATCACGAGTACCACCACGAGACGATCCATGTCGAGGCGCAGCAAAGTAACCCGTCTTCGCTGCTCTCGTGGATGAAGCGGCTGCTGGCGCTGCGCAAGCGCTATCCGGTCTTTGGTCGCGGCCAGATCACCTTTCTGCACCCCGACAATCGCAAAGTGCTGGCGTTTCTGCGCCACGACGAGCAAACGGCGATCCTGGTTGTCGCCAATCTGTCGCGCTTTGCCCAGCATGTGGAGCTCGATCTCGCCGAGTTCGCGGGCCGCTCTCCGGTCGAGCTTTTTGGGCGTGCGGCTTTTCCCGCGCTCGGTGAGCAGTCCTATCCGCTCACGCTGGCACCGCACACCTTCTACTGGTTTGCGCTAGAGCCGCAGCCCGTCGAGCAGCCCACCGCCGAGCAGCCCACGCCAACCATCATCTGGCACGGCGCGTGGGAAGAGCTGGTGCGCGGTGATGGACGCGCGGCGCTGGAAGATGCGCTGCCGGCGTATTTTATGGAGCGCAACTGGTTTTTCGGCAAACAGCAGATCATTCTGGATACCGCGATCCAGGAGCGCATCCCGGTCCCAATTGGTGATCGGCAGGCCTACCTGGCGATCGTGCGTGTGCAGTTCGCCGACGACGAGCCGCAGGTGTATCTCGTGCCGCTGGCCTGCGTTGCCGGCAAAGCCGCCCAGAAACTCGTGGAAAACAGCCCGCACGCGGTGATTGCGCGGCTGCAAACCGGCGACGGCGACGACCAGGGCGTGCTCTACGATGCTATGTGGGACGAAGATTTCGCTACGGCTTTGCTCGACGCGGTGCTTAAGGGACGCAAGTTTCGCGGCATCAGCGGAGTTGTCACCGCCACCGCCCGCGCCAAGCTACAGGTACGCGGCAAGACCAAGCGATCCGCGCCGTCGATCACGACGCTGCACGCTACCCACAACAACACGGCGATCATCTACGGTGAGCAGTTCATCCTCAAGCTGATCCGCTGCCTGGACGACGGCGTGAACCCGGAGCTGGAGATCGGCACCTTTCTGACGGAGCACGGCTTTCCCCAGAGCCCTACGGTGCTGGGATCGATGAGCTATCAGCAGAGCCAGCACGCGCCGTCGACACTGGCGATTTTACAGCCGTTCATCCCGAATCGCGGCGAGGTGTGGGAAACCATGCAGGCGCAGCTGGCCGACTATTTTGCACGTGCGGCCGGCAGCGCGCTTGGTGAGGATGACGGACCGGTGACGGCTGCGGCGCTGCTTGAGCTGGCGGATCAGCCGCCGTCAGATGCCGTACGCCAGCAGATTGGGCCGTTTCTAGAGCGGGCGCAGCTGCTGGGCCAGCGCACCGCCGAGCTGCATCTGGCGCTGGCCAGCGGTGCCGAGGAGGCCGAGTTTGCGCCGCAGCCCTTCACGTCGCTTTATCAGCGTGCGCTGTACCAATCTTTACGCAGCCTGATCAGCCAGGTCTTTGATGATCTGCGTAAGCGCGAGCAGACATTGTCCAAGGACATACAGCGGCAGATTCGCGCGGTGCTCGACGGCGAGCAGCAGATCCTTGAGCGCTGCAAAGCGGTCACCGCCCACAAGATCGACGCGATGCGCATCCGCTGCCACGGCGATTATCATCTGGGCCAGGTGCTGGATACCGGCGATGACTTCGTGATCTTCGATTTCGAGGGCGAGTCGCGGCGGCCTGTGCTTGAGCGGCAGCTGAAGCGGGCGGCGTTTGAGGATGTGGCCGCCATACTGCGATCGATCTATGCGGTGACTGCCGCGTACGCCGAGCGCGATGCGGATCGAGATTGGCCGCAGGGTGAGGCGCTGGACCAGTGGACGCGCGCCTGGATTCGCTGGGTCAGCGCGGCTTTTATTCGCGGCTACTTGCAAACGGCAGACATTGCGCCGTTTGTGCCGCAGGCGCGCGCCGATCAGATCTTGCTGCTGGATGCCTTGCTGATCGAGAAAACGATCGATGCGCTGGATCGCCAGCTGCGCGAAGCGCCGGAGCGCGTGCCTGGCGCGCTCAAGCAGCTATGCGCGGTGCTCGGCTCAGAAGCTGAGCGCTCGGTGGGCAAATAATGGAGCGCCCGCGAAAACAGCTAATGTTTTCGCGGGCGCAGAGCAGCGCGACTACCTGGCAGGCACAGACACGGCATTGCTGGCCGCGCTCTCGTTGTGCAGCCGATCCAGCGCCGTCACGACGTAAGTGTAGGCGGTGCCGGTCGCCGCGCGCGTATCCAGGTAGCTCTGCGTCGTGGCGGTTGTGGCGCGCTGCACAACCACAATCTTGACCGGATCGGCCAGGTTGATCGGCTCGCCCTGGCCGAAGCGATACACGGCAAACGCAGTGTCGTCGCCGGCGGTGCTGGTCCAATCGATTCGGACGCCACTCGCCGAGCGTGTAGCCGCGACGGCATTCGGTGCGGTGGGCGGGCTGCTGTCCAGCCACGGGTACGGATCGACCAGCGCCGGGTAGCGCCAGCTGTCGTTAGTCAGGCGGTCGCGCAGGCCCAGCGGATTCGCGATCACGCTGTCGATGTTGTAAAGCATGCTGCCCATCGTCTCAGGAAATTGCAGGTTGTAGGCCAGCTGATTCGGCAGTTCGTCGGGATTATTCCAGGCCGCTGTGTCATTGCCGATCTTGTACGCCGCATGGCCGATATACAGCTTGACCCGATAGCCGCGCACTTCGTTGGTCCACCAGCTAACCAGCTTCTCATAGGCAGCGGGCGTATGCCCAAAGCTCCAGTAGATCTGCGGTGCGATGTAGTCGATCCAGCCCTGGCGAATCCAGGTGCGCGCGTCGGCGTAGATGCCGTCGTAGGCTTGAAAGCCGGAGGTGTCCGAGCCGGTCGGATCGGTGGAGCGGTTGCGCCAGATGCCGAAGGGGCTAATGCCGAACTTGACGTAATTCTTGGTCTGCTTGATCGCCGTCGCAAACTCGCGCACCAGCGTGTTGACGTTTGCGCGCCGCC
>JAFAYS010000943.1 GCA_019240175.1 Chloroflexota bacterium
GTGCGCGGCGCAACAAACGCGGCGCTGAGATCGAGCTTAGTCTCAGGCGCAGGCAGCGCTCGGCGATCGACTTTGCCGTTCTCGGTCAGCGGCAGCGCGTCGAGCACCACAAACGCGCTCGGCACCATGTACTCGGGCAGTCGTTGCGCAAGGAACTCGCGCAACGTAGAACCAAGAACCAAGAACCAAGAACCGTCTTCTCTTTGTTCTTTTGTTTCTTTGTTCGTTTGTTCTTCTACAACGTACGCCACCAGCCGCGTGTCGCCCGGTGTGTCTTCGCGCGCCACGACGACGACCTCGCTGACCGCCGGGTGCTCGCTCAGCACGCCTTCGATCTCGCCCAGTTCGATGCGGAAGCCGCGCACTTTGATCTGGTGGTCGATGCGGCCCAAAAAGTCGATCGTGCCGTCGGCAAAGTAGCGCGCCAGATCACCAGTACGATACAGCCGCGCTCCCGGATGTGTGCTGAACGGATCGGCGATGAACTTCTCGGCGGTGAGATCGGGGCGATTGAGATAGCCGCGCCCCACGCCGTCGCCGCCGATGTACAGCTCACCGGACACGCCCACCGGCACCGGGTTGAGGTAGCGATCCAGGATGTAAAGCTGCGTGTTGGCGATCGGTCGTCCGATCGGGATCACGCTGTTGACCTCGCCGGTCGGCGGTACCTCGTACACACAGCAGCCCACAACAGTTTCGGTTGGGCCGTACTCGTTGATCAGCCGCGTTGCGGGCGCAAACTCGCGCCAGTAGGCCACGGTCTCGGCCCGCAGCGCTTCGCCGCCGATGATCAGCGCGTTGGCACGACCGGCCAGCGTTTCGCCAGGCAGCACGTTGTTCAGCAGATCGACGTGGGCGGGTGTGAGCTTGACCAGGCTGAACTCGGCGTCTGGAGCCAGCGCCGCGCCCAGGCCATCCAGGCCTTGATCTTCCGGCAGCAGCATCACGCGCTGGCCTTTGATCAGCGGCGCGAACAGGCTAGTTACCGTCAGGTCGAAGCCGATCGGCGAGTGGACCGGTGTGCCGCTGCCCTCGCCGATCTTGTAGGCCTGCGTACACCAGCTCAGATAGTTCACCAGCCCACGATGCGGGATCATCGCGCCCTTGGGTCGTCCGGTCGAGCCCGAGGTATAGATGATATACGCCAGGTTGTCGGGCGTGGCCCCGCTGTCGACGGCCTCGGCGCTCTGCTGCGCAATCTGCTCGGCGTCGGCGTCCAGCGCGACAATCTGCGCGCCAGCTTCGGGCAGCCGATCGCGCAGATGCTGCTGAGTCAGCACGACCGGCATCTGGGCGTCGGCCAGCATGTAGGCGATGCGATCCTGGGGATAGCTCGGATCGAGCGGCACGTAGCAGCCGCCGGCTTTGAGAATGCCCAGCAGGCCGATCACCAGCTCGGGCGAGCGCTCCATGCACAGCCCCACGCGCACATCCGGCCCGACGCCGAGCTTGTGCAGCGCGCGTGCCAGCTGATTCGAGCGCGTGTTCAGCTCGCCGTAGCTCAGCTGCGTCGCGCCATAGACCACGGCGACGGCCTCCGGCGTGCGCTCGGCCTGTGCCGCGACCAGCGCGTGAAATGTTTGATCCGACGGATACGCGGTCTCGGTGGCGTTCCACTCGATCAGCAGCTGCTGGCGCTCGGCAGCGGTCAGCAGCTCCAGCGCGCCGATGCGCTGGGCCGGATCGGCCACAATGCTGTTCAGCAACGTCTCGAACTGCCCGGCCATGCGCGCGATCGTGCTCTCGTCGAAGAGATCCGTGTTGTACTCGATCGTGCCGCGCACTCCGTCGGCGGTTTCGCGCAGATCCAGCGTCAGATCGAACTTGGCCGTGTCGCTGGGCGCGGCCTCGGGCTCGAAGGTCAGATTGGGCAGCGTGATCGGCAGCAGATCGGCGCTTTGGAGCACAAACATCACCTGGAACAACGGCGCGTGGCTCGGGTTGCGCTCGGGTTGTAGCACCTCGACCAGCTTTTCGAAGGGCACTTCTTGATGCCGGTACGCGCCCAGCGCCGCCGATCGCACCCGCTGAAGCGTTTCGCGGAAGGTCGGATTGTTGGCCAGGCTGGTCCGCAGCACCAGCGTGTTGACGAACATACCGATCAGGCCCTCGGTCTCGGCGCGCGTGCGGCCCGCGATCGGCGAGCCAACCAGGATGTCGTCCTGGCCGCTGTAGCGATGCAGCAAGATCTGGAAGGCCGCCAGCAGCGTCATGAAGAGCGTGACGCCTTCGCGCTGGCTCAGCGACGCGAGCGCGGTGGTCAACGACTGCGGCAGCGCCAGCGAATAGCGGGCGCCGTTCAGCGTCTGCACAGCCGGGCGCGGTCGATCGGTTGGCAGCTCGAGGATCGGCAGCGGAGCTTGCAGCTGCTGTCGCCAGTAGTCGAGCTGCTGATCCAGCAGCGGCCCTTGTAAGCGATCCCGCTGCCAGCGCGCGTAGTCCACATACTGGATCGGCAGCGCGGGCAGCGGCTGCGCACCATGCTCCGCATCGTCGGCTTGGGCGGCGGCCTGGTAGAGCGCCGCCAGCTCACGCACAAAGATCGCCAACGACCAGCCGTCCGCGATCGAGTGATGCAGCGTGACCAGCAGCGCATGATGATCGGGGGCCAGCTGTGCCAGCAGCACGCGCAGCAACGGACCGGCGGCCAGATCGAAGGGCTGCTGCGTTTGCTCGACGCTCAGTCGCCGCAGCTCAGCCGCCCGATCCGCCTCCGGCAGGGCTTGTAGATCGACAAGCGGCAGATCCAGCCGCAGATTTGACTGAATCAGCTGGATCGGCTGGCTGTCGACATCCAGAAAGGTTGTACGGAGCACCTCGTGACGCTGGACCAGCGCGTGCAAGCTGCGATCGAGGGCATCTTGGCGCAGCTGGCCGCGTAGATGCAAGATGCCCGGAATGGTATAAAGCGCGGAGGCCGGCTCCAACTGCTGAAGAAACCACAAGCGTTGCTGGGCAAACGACAATGGAAACGAGTTAAACTGCTCCCCTTTGCGTTTCAATGCCTGTGCGAGCAGTTTCCGCTTTTCGGGCGGTAGATCGGCTAACCGCTTCGCCAGATCGTTCATGAGTTACCTTATGACTCCATGTTTTCGGGCTGGTCTGCTGCTTCGAGCATAGCCAGAATGTCTTCGTCGGACATGCGCTCGAATTCAGCCAGGAGATGTTCTAGGCTATCATCGCCACGTGGTATTGATTCTATTTTACCACTCACTGGTTCGTACATAGGACTTTCGTCGTGTCCTGCGAGCTGCGCCAACCGCGCGACGGTAGGCTCTTCGAAGAGTGTATGCAGCGGCAGTTCCACGCCAAACAGCGCCTGGACGCGCGCCATGACCTGCGTGGCCTTGAGCGAGTGGCCGCCCAGCTCGAAGAAGTTGTCGTAGACGCCGACGCGCTCCACGCCCAGGACTTCGCGCCAGATGCCGGCGATCGCTGCTTCTTGCGGTGTGCGCGGCGCGATGAACGATTCTTCCAGATCGGGCCGTGACAGATCGGGCGCAGGCAAGGCCTTGCGATCGATCTTGCCGTTGGGCGTTTTGGGCAGCGTTGCCAGCGTAACAAACGCGCTCGGCACCATGTAATCGGGCAGCTGCTCGGCCAGGAAGTGCCGCAGCTCGCCCACGGACAGGCCCTCGTCCTGATTCTCGGACAGGCCCTCACCCCGTCCGCTTCGCGTCCACCCCTCTCCCGCTGCGGCAGGCGAGGGGGAATCAGTGGTGCTTTGTTCCTTTGTTCTTTGTTCTTTTGTTCTTTGTTCTACGTACGCTACCAGTCGCTTATCGCCGGAAGCGTCCTCGCGCGCCACGACCACACACTCGTTGACCTGCGGGTGTTTGGCTAACGCGTGTTCGATCTCGGCGGTCTCGATGCGGAAGCCGCGCACTTTGACCTGATGATCGATGCGGCCCAGGATTTCGACGGTGCCGTCGTCACGCCAGCGGCCAAGGTCGCCGGTGCGCACCATGATCTGGCCGTCCTCGAACGGGCAGACCGCAAAGCGCTCGGCGGTCAGCTCGGGGCGGAACAGGTAGCCGCGCGACACGCTCTCGGCGGATACACACACCTCGCCCGCAATACCGATCGGCTGTGGCTGGTTGTGCTGATCCAGCAGATAGATGTGGTTATTTTGCAGCGGCTTACCGACGGTGATTGGCTTGCCTAGGTCGGCGGCACGCAGCACGCCCAGAATATTGATGTCGCTGATCTCGGTCAGGCCGTAGATGTTGACGACCTCAACCTGCGATCCAAGCTGCCCAAAGATCGATTGCAACAGGCGCTGCTCGATCTTCTCGCCACCAATCAGCAGATAGCGCAGCGCGTTGGGCGGCTGCTCGGGCGCGACCTCATTGAGCACCGCCTGCATGTAGGACGGCACCGCATCCAGCAGATGAACCTGGTGTTTGTTCAGATAGTGCAGCAAGACGCGGCTATTGAACTTGACCGGATCGGAGATGATGTGCAGCGTACGCCCGAAGAACAAGGTCGGGAAGATCTGGTTGACCGAAATGTCGAAGCTGATCGACGTGATCAAGCCCGTAGTCTGGACTGCCGGATCGTCGAAGTAGGCGCGCAACCCGTGGACCAGGTTGATCAAGCCCTGCTGCTTGACCATGACGCCTTTTGGTCGTCCGGTCGAGCCCGACGTAAAGATGATGTACGCCAGGTTATCGGGCAGCACCGTGCGCGGCGGATTCGTTGCGGGCTGCTCAGCCAGCGTGTCCCAGTCGGCATCCAGGCGGAACATCTGCGCCGTGTGCTCGGGCAATCGGCTCACCAAGCGATCCTGTGTCAGGATCACGGGTGCCTGGCTGTGGCTCAGCATGTACTGCAAACGATCGACGGGATAGGCCGGATCGAGCGGGACGTACGCGCCGCCGGCTTTTAAGATCGCCAGCATACCCACGATCATTTCCAGTGATCGCTCGACCATCAGCGCCACCAGCACGTCTGGCCCCACGCCCTGCGCCCTCAGATGATGCGCTAATTGATTGGCCCGCGCGTTCAATTCGGCGTAGGTCAGGCTCGCGCCCTCGAAGACGATCGCGGCGGTGTTGGGCGTGCGCTCGACCTGGGCTTCGATCTGCTGATGCACGGCGGCATCACGCGGGTACTCGGTCTCGGAGCGGTTCCAGTCGATCAGGCTCTGCTGGCGCTCGGCCTCGGTCAGCAGCGGTAGATAGGCGATCTGCTCCTCGGGATTGGCCACGATCGCCGCCAGCAGCGTTTGGAAATGCCCGGCCATGCGCGCGATCGTCGCCGGCTCGAAAAGATCGGCGTTGTACTGTAGCGATCCGGCCAGGCCACGCGCTGTATCGGCCAGCATCATCGTCACGTCGAACTGCGCCACGGGCTGCTCCAGCGCCAGCGATTCTAGCTGCAAGCCGCCGACATTGAGCTGCGCGCCGCTATCGCCCAGGGCAAACGCCGTCACGTCGGTGTCGGTGTAGCGCTGTGCCTGCTGTAGCACAAACATCACCTGGAAGATCGGCGAGCGGCTGGGATCGCGCTCGGGTTGCAGCTCCTCGACTAGCGTCGGGAATGGATAATCCTGGTGCGCGAACGCGCCGAGCACGGTCTGACGCAGCTGGGCCAGAAACGCCGCGAAGGTTGGCGCTGTGTCGATCCTGCCGCGCAGCGCGACCGGATTGACCAGATAGCCGACCAGATTGGCGAAGTCGGCGCGACTACGGCCTGCGGTTGGCGATCCCACCAGCAGATCGGTCTGGCCGGTATAGCGATGCAGCAGCACCTGGAACGCCGCCAGCAGCGTGGTGAAGAGCGTCGTGCCGTGCGTCTGCGCGACCGCCTTGATGCGCTGGGTTAGCTCGGGATCGAGCGTGAAGCTGTGGGCCGCGCCGCGATAGGTCTGGATCGGCGGGCGTGAGCGATCCGTCGGTAGGTTGAGTACGGTCTCCGCGCCGGCCAGCTGCTGCTTCCAGTACTGCGCTAGGCGCTCGCCTGTAGGACCGGCCAGCTGCGCGTTTTGCCAGCGCGCGTAGTCGGTGTAGTGCAGCGTTAGCTCGGGTAGCTCGACTGGGCGTGCGGCGGACAGCGCGGGATACAGCAAGCCCAGCTCGTGCGTCAGCACCGCCAGCGACCAAAGATCGGCGATGATGTGATGCACGACCAGCAGCAGTACGTGATCGTTGGCGTCGCGCGAGAAGATGTTGATGCGCAGCAGCGGGCCGCGATCCAGGTCGAAGGGTTGCTGCGCTGCCTCGGTCAGCCGCCGATTGAGATCGGCCTCGCTCAGCGTGGCGGCGTCCTCAAGCTGGAAGCTCACCTCGGCCGTCGGCTGGATGCGCTGGAACGGCTCACCTTGATGCGCGCCAAAGGTTGTGCGCAGCGCGGGATGCCGATCGACCAATGTTTGGAAGGCCTGCTTGAGCGCCGCGAGATCGACGGCGGAGTTGATGCGCACCGCGCTGGCGATGTGGTAGGCGCTGCTGGTCGGCGCAAGCTGGTGCAAGAACCACAGCGCGCGCTGGCCGTGCGAAAGCGGCTGCTCGGCGCGCTCGTCGTCGGCGACGCTGGGCCGCAGCGATTCCTGAGGCGGCGCGCTGACCTGCTCGAGCAGATCCGCCGCCAGCTCAGCCAGGCTGCGCTCTTCCAGGAAATACACCATCGGCACGACGACCTCAAGCTCGGTCTCGATCGTGTGCTGCAGCTCGACGGCCATCAGCGAGTCGATGCCGAGCGTGCTGGCCGGCTGGTTCAGATCGACGCGCTCGGTGGCGACGCCCAGCACATGCGCGACCTGCGATCGCAGATACGCTTGCAGCAGCGGCTCGCGCTCGGCTGTTTCCGCCGCCAGCAGGCTTTCGCGATTCAGCTCGACGATGTCTTCTTCGGCGCTGGTATCGGCCAGCACATCGCTGCCGATCACATCCAGCTTGCCGGCCAGATAGGCCACGCGGCTGGCGTTGCGCTGGATCTTGCCGCTCGATGTTTTGAGTATGCCGTTGGGCCGGAGCAGCACCACCGCATAAACTTGCAGCTCGTGGTGTTCCGCGACCGCCTTGCGCACTGCCGCCGCCATCTCGTCGACAGGCGTGTTGCGGTGCTCGCGTTCGACCTCCTGCACGACAACTAGCCGCTCTTCGTCGTTGACGTTGAGCGAGAAGGCCGCGCCGCAGCCGGGACGCAGCGCAGGGTGGCTGCGCTCGACGGTCAGCTCGATGTCTTGCGGATAATGGTTGCGTCCGCGAATAATGATCAGATCCTTGAGTCGTCCGGTGACAAACAGCTCGCCATCGCGGACAAAGCCAAGGTCGCCGGTGCGCATGAACGGACCTTCGCCGGTGTCGGCGATACGCGCGCGGAAGGTGCGCTCGCTTTCTTCGGGCTGGTTCCAGTAGCCGTGCGCCATGCTGGGGCCTTTGACCCAGATCTCGCCGACCTGATCGGAAGCGCAGCGCAGACCCGTGGCCGGATCGACGATCGCCAGGATTTGGTCGCCCCACACGCGCCCGCTGCCGACCATCGTCTGCGCGTCGTCGGCGTCTGGTGCGGCCAGCACAATCCGGTCGCGCTCAAGCGCCGCCGTGTCGATCGTCGCGGTGACGACCGGCTGGCGCGGCACGCTGCCGGTCACAAACAGGGTGGCCTCGGCCAGGCCGTAGCAGGGATAGAACGCTTCTTTGCGGAAGCCGCACTCGGCAAACGTCGCGGCGAAGCGCTCCAGCGTCTCGTTGCGAATCGGCTCGGCACCGTTGAAGGCCACGGTCCAGCTCGACAGATCGAGCGTCGCGCGCTGCTCCGGCGTGATCTTGCGGGCGCACAGATCGTAGGCGAAGTTGGGGCCGCCGCTGGTCGTGGCCTTGTACTGCGAGATCGCCTGCAGCCAGCGGAACGGGCTTTGCAGAAACGCGACCGGCGACATCAGCACGCAGGGCCGGCCCAGGTAGAGCGGCTGAAGCACATTGCCGATCAGGCCCATGTCGTGGTAGAGCGGCAGCCAGCCGACGACGGTGGTGTTGTCGTCGGTGTGGCCAAAGCCCTGCTTGATCAGCGCCTCGTTGTGCAGCAGGTTGCCGTGGCTGACCATCACGCCTTTGGGCGCGGCGGTCGAGCCGGAGGTGAACTGCAAAAAGGCCAGCGTGTCGCCGCCGATCG
>JAFAYS010000964.1 GCA_019240175.1 Chloroflexota bacterium
CGGCTCGACGCTCAGGATCTCGCGCACTTTCTCCGTCGCGAACGCCTGTCGATCGGCCTGCGGCAGCGCGCGCAGCTGCTCGATCTTTTGGGTGCGCAGCTCGGTACCTTCCAGATCGAGCCACAGATTGATCGGCCCGAGCGTATCGACCGCGATGAAGTGCCGATAAACGATCCAGTTGCGCGCCGTCCAGGGCAGCACAATCGCCAGCGTGCAAGCGGCCAGCACCGCAAACGGCGCGATCGATCGTCGTAGCGCCAGGTAGAGGGTGGAGAGGATGCGCGAGGAAGGCTGGCCCTCACCCCCCTGCCCTCCCTGCCCCGAAACTCCGCCGGCTTCGGCGTCGGTTGCCGCAGGCGAGGGGGGAAAACTTGAGCGAGTATTCTTTGTTCTTGGTTCTTTGTTTCGTTGTTCTTTCGATTCTAGGTTCTTGGTTCTAGGTTCTTGGTTCTTGATTACCAGCCACGGCACGGCGAAGACCAGCGCGTAGAGCGCCGGAGAGCGCGTCAGCGCGGCCATGCCCAGCACCAGGCCCGCCAGCACCAGATTGCGGTAGCGTCCGGTATCGTCGAAGCGCAGCAGCAGCCACAGATGCAGCGTGAACAAAAAGAGGTAGAGCGGCTCCGAGAACAATGTCGCAGGCAGCTCCACGAAGGGAAACCAGAGCGCACAAAAGCCAGCGAAGATCAGGCCCGCGCGCCGGTTGAAGAGCCGTCCGGCCAGCGCATAGCCCAGCGGCACCATGATCACGCCGAGCAGCGTTTGAAAGCCCTGGATCAGCCGCACGCCAAACGAGGCCGACTGGCCCAGCTCTAGCGCCAGCTTGAGCCAGCCCGCGAAGATCCACACATGAAACGGCGGTCGGATCAGCCAGCCGTCGTCGACGTAGCGGCCCGTCACGGCGAAGCGTAGCGCCCGCTGAAAATAATCGCCATCGTCGGCGTTGGAGAACTGCGGCCAAAGCGGATTAATCGTGAGATACCAGACGCGCAGGAGCAGCGCCAGCACCATCAGGACGATCAAAATCCAGTGGCGACGAAATAGATTTAAAGCCTTCATTCCAGTACAAATATCGTGTATGGCCCAAACGTAGCCAGCGGCTCACGGCCTTGTGTCGGCGGCGGCTGTGCGCCAGCCTGCGCAGACCAGACCACGTATTGGGCAGTTGATTGGTCGGTGGGGGAGCGATGATGTGCCAGCGCCGATGCATTGATCAGCGGATCGCCGGCGGGCAGAGCGAAGAGCACACGATCGGCTGGCTGCAGGCGTGGCAGCAGCGTCTGCACAACTGCTACCACATCGGGCGGCTGATGGTCGAGCACATAGCGCGCGCCGACCGACGGGCCGCCGAACAGCAGCGCGACCAGGACCAGGCCCAAGGCCGCCAACACGTGCGCTCGACTGAGGCTGAGACGCCAGCCTTCCAGCCGCCGCGTGATTGCATCCGTGAGCCAAAGGATCGGCGTGACAGCAGCCAGCGCCCAGACCGGCGCGAGCGGCAGGAAAAAGCGCGGCAGCACAAAGCCGACACACACGCCCAGCACATACAGCGCCGAGCCAAACGCCAGCAGCCGCTGACGCCGATCGCCGCGCCAGATCCAGATGCCGAGGCCGATCAGCGCCAGCCAGTTGGCCGGAAAGCCCAGCAGCCGCAGCCCGATCGCCGTGCCGAACTCACGCGTATCTTCCGCGCCCGTGCCGATGAACGCTTGAAGATTGCGCCACCAGTTGCCGAAAAAGCGCGGCGGATCGGCCAGCACGATCTCTCTGAGCGAAACATCGTTGGCGGCCTCGTTCCAGCGACCGCTAAAATCGGTGTTGCCATACACGGCCAGCCAAATATTCTTGGCCTGCTGGCTGTAGAACGGCGATCCTGTATCGGCAACATTCACCGCCAGCTGCGGCGCGACCGCCAGCAGCCAGCCGAGCGTGAGCCAGCCGCCCAGTCGCCACGGCACGCGATCGAGCCAGCGGCGCGAACCAGCCGGCGCGTCGTAGAGCACCGTCAGCACGATCCAGCCGAACGGCAGCAACACCAGACCAGGATGGCGGATCAGAAACGCCAGGCCACAGAGCAGCCCAGCTAGCGCGGCGCGGGTCGGAGTAAGATCGCGCGGAGCCAGCAGCGCCGCCAGTCCCGCGATCCACAGCGCGGCAAACGGCATATCGGTGCCGACGTAGAGCGCGTACTGCACGACCAGCGGACTGAGCGCCAGGATCGCCAGCGCCAGCAGCGCGCCACCGTGCCGCCGATCACGCGGATAGATCGCACGACCCAGCAGCCAGGTCGCCAGCAGCAGTAGCAGCGCCGCCAGCGCCGCGAGCAGCCGACCCGCCAGAAACGCGTTCATGCCCGTGAGCGGCTCCATCAGCCAGAGCAGCAGCGGATAGCCCAGCTGATAAAAGCCGTCGGCGCGCAGCACACACGCGGTCTCGCCAGCCGAGCAGAGCAGCGCCACGGCCCGTGTAGCAAAGACCGGGAAATCACGCTCGACGCCGGGCACCGAGAGCGTGACATGATCGCGTGCGGTGAGCAGCAACCAGCCCAGCCAGATCGCCGCGCCGCCGAGCGCCAGCGCCGTGAGCAGCCGAGCGCGGGCTTGCTCGCCCAGCAGCGGAATGGCACGCACCGCAACGATCGCGCCGAGGACCAGCGCCAGCAGCGGCGGCAGCTTAAGCAGCGGATAGGGCGTCAGCTGCAAGCGATAAAGCAGCAAAAACGCCAGCGTGATCGCCAGCGCAATGCCGAGCTGCCGGGAACGACGACGAGCCAGCGCGGTGCCAAAAACGATCGCCGCCGTGCCGTAGACCAGCTGCGCGGGATAGGGCAGCACCGGCCAGCCGCTTGTCGCCAGAGTCGCGCGATCGACCTGTACGCCGCGCAGCTGCGCATCAACGTTGAGCGCCGGCTCGGTACGCAGCTCAAGAAACAGATCGTTGGCTTTGAGCAGGCCACCCTGAAGCGTGAAGGTGTGCGTTTCCCACTCGCCGGTCGCGGGGAATGCGCCAAGCTCCTGCGCGCCGTTGAGCAGCACACGCACGGTCGGCGGTGGCTCGCCTGGTTGCGGCAACGCCCGCCAGCGAAGCGTCGCGGTGGCAGGCAGGCCGATCTGGGGAAAGATCAGAAACGATTGGTCGCGGCTCCAGCGAAAGGACGCGCTGGTGTCGCTGGAAGGATCGAGCACGCCCCAGCGATTCGTGGGATCGTTGAAGCCCTGCGCGTAGGCAGCATCGTTGAGGCCGACCTGCACGGTATGCCGCGCCGGAATCTGGTACGCCAGCGTGATCAGCAGCAGCCCGCCGATGCTCCACAGCAGCGCCTGGATCAGCCAGCGAAATCGCGTCGGCGCGACCGGCAGCGTCGATTGGATCGGCAGTAAGCGCTTCATCCTTCCTTCAACAGCTCATGATGGCGAGTGCATGGCGCGAGCGCCGCGCACCATTGTACCCGGTTCTGCGCCTGCGCGTGCAGCCGCCGACGCAAAAAGCTCTACTCGCGCACCTCGATCGTCGTCAGCGCCAGCCGCGAGCCGTCCGACTCAGGGCCAGGATTGACCAGCGCCAGCCCTTCGCCGGTTTCCATGTGATACACGCCGATCTTGAGCGTGTAGCTGCCCGGCGGCAGCGGCGGCAGCGGCAGATCCGCGCGCTCCACCACGATCTCGCCGTCCTGCCAGCGCGACGTCGGATACTCGTCCTGGCGCATCACCGCGTCGCGCTGCGTGACCACATTGCCAGCGGCGTTCAGCACATGAATAAAAAGCGCATAATCGCGCGGCAAATGCTTGTTGATACGCCAGGTCAGATTGATCTGCAAGGACTCGCCGGGGTGTAGCTCGCGCCGATCCGCGCCTTCCAACGCCGAGATCGCGGGACGGAGCGGCCCCGGCTGCATCTCGTAGCCCAGCAGCTGAAGATCCGCGCCAAACTGCGCCTCGCGTCGCACGATGTTGAGCAGCTGCGGCTGAGCACCGAGATCCAGCACCTGAATATGCGGCCCCGGCTGCCCGCTTTCGTCGCCCGCAAAGTCACGCAGCAGCGTTGCGCCGGCGGCCAGGCTGGCGTAGCCGTCGCCCGGATTGCGTGAGCGCTCGTTGGAGACCAGGTAGCGATAGTTATTGGCGCGATACCAGTCGAGCGCATGATCGGTCAGGCGCTCGACCGGCTGGATGATTGGATCGCCGGACCACGGAGCCGGATTCAGCTCAAGGGCGATGCGCTGGCCGCGCGGCAGGGTGCGCACAAATTCCTCGGCCACCACTTTGGTATCTTTGCGCGCCAGAAACGTCGTAAACTCTAGCGCCGATTTGGCGGGATACGCATAGACCACCAGCAACACCGCCGCCAGCGCGAGATGATGCTGGCGCGGAGCGCGACGGCTCAGCCACTCGATCGCGGTCGCGCAGCCAACGCCGACCGGCAGCGCGCAGAGCACGACCAGTGGCAGCAGATTGCGCATGAAGTGGCCCGGCTGCGCCAGAAAAACCAGCAGATAGGGTACGGCAAAGCTAAGCCACAGCAGGCCGTAGCGCCAGTGCTTGAGCATGATCGCCAGGCCGAGCAGCAGGGCCAGGGCAGCAGCCGGACGTAGCCCGTCGCTCCAAAAAAAGTTGAGATAGCCCGCCAGATTCCACGCGCCGATCAGATCGCCGTGAGCGCCGGCACCGTAGTGCGTCATCTGGCGCAACACGCCGTCGCGAAACTCGGGCCAGGCCAGCACCGCGTAGGGCGTGCCGATCACAAAGCCCAGCAGCGAGACCATGCCCGCCGCGATCAGCCGTCCCGCGCGCGCGAGAAATTGCCAGCGCCAAAAGATCAGATGCGCGACGATGATCGGAATCACAACCGCGCCGGCGTTGTACTTGGTCGAGGCGGCCAATCCGGCCCATAGCCCGGCCCACAGATATGATCGCCAGTGTCCGCTTTGAAGGATCGCGGTGGCCGAGATGTAGGCCAGCAGCACAAACCAGCCGCTGCCGACATCGGTGGTGACGTACTGCGAGTGGCGCATGTGAAACGGCAGTGTCGTCAGGAAGAGCGCCGCCAGCATTCCCGCGCTACGATTCCAGGAGCGCTTGCCCAGCACGTACACGCCCAGCACCGTTGCGCTGCCCAACACGATCGCCAGCACGCGACCCCAGACGAAAAACTCGGGGATCGTCGTGTACACGTCGGTCGTGATGTTCATCTGATCCAGGCTGGTGTAGAGTCCGCTTGCCAGGCCCAGCCGATGATGCACCGAGAAGATCGCCAGCAGCAGGTAGAAATACAGCGAGGGATACAGAAAAAAATGCGGGTTAAGATCGTGGTTACGCATCATCCGCAGCACGACGTTGACCAGCGCCGGCTCGTCGGGATGATCGGCGTAGGGCAGGCCCCAGCGCACCGCCCAGACACGCAGGCCAAAGCCGAACACGACGATTGTTGCGATCACCAGCCATTCGGACCACAGCCAGGCA
>JAFAYS010000567.1 GCA_019240175.1 Chloroflexota bacterium
GGCACCCTGTATGGACAGATCACGCCGCACGATTTCCTGGAAGCCACAACCGCCGAACGATTGGGGATTTCCGTAGCGCGTTCGATTATGCATAAGCTCAGAATATAGCCGTCCGATAGCTTTGGAGTCGTATTAATGTCAACTGCTCGTCACCATGCCGAATGGCTGTCACTGCTTGAAGTTTCCGGCCCGTTTCTGAGCCTCCCCGTGCTCCTGCGCGTTTTTCCGCAGGGGCTGGATGCGATCGAGCCTGAGCTGGCACGCAATGTGCGGCTGGCCTATGAGGAGTGGGCCGACAACCAGCACAGTCGCCGTCCTGATCCGGCAATCCACACCGCCTGGATACGCTTTGTGCTGCGCGAGGTCCTGGAGTTTGATGAGCAGACACTGGGAGATGGTCCAGCCATCCCCGACCCGATCAAGGCCACACTGCTGGAACACGGCGAGGTGCTGCGCCCAGATCTGATCATGCAGCGGGTGGGCCATGCCGGTCCGATCCGCATGCTGATCCAGATCGTGCCGGCAGGCCAGGATCTCCACAAACCCCTGGCGGGCAAGCATTGGAAAGCATCGCCGGCGACGCGCATGATGGAGCTGCTCCACGCGACCGATATCCGGCTGGGGCTGGTGACCGATGGCGAGCAGTGGCTGCTGGTCAATGCGCCACGCGGCGAGACGACGGGCTTTGCGACCTGGTATGCCAACCTGTGGAGCGAGGAGCGCATCACGCTCCAATCGTTCCGTTCGCTGCTGCATGTCAGCCGCTTCTTTGGCGTTGATGTGAAGGACACGCTTGAAGCGCTGATTACCGACAGTGCGGCGAACCAGCAAGATGTGACCGATCAGCTCGGCTACCAGGTGCGCGAGGCGGTTGAGGTCCTGGTGCAGTCGCTGGATCGGATTGACAAGGATCGCCATCGAGCGCTGCTCGCAGGTATCGACGAGCAACAGCTGTACCAGGCGGCGCTGACGGTGATGATGCGGCTGGTCTTCCTCTTCTCCGCCGAGGAGCGCGGCCTGCTGCGGCTGGGCGACCCGCTCTACGATCAGTTCTACGCTGTCTCGACACTTAGCGCGCAGCTCCGCGCCGTCGCCGATCAGCACGGCGAGGAGGTATTGGAGCGGCGGCATGATGCCTGGAGCCGGTTGCTGGCGATCTTCCGCGTGGTCTATGGCGGTGTGCAGCATGAGTCATTGCGGCTGCCGGCTTATGGTGGACACCTGTTCGATCCGGATCGCTTTCCGTTTCTGGAAGGGCGCGCGGGTGGCACATCCTGGCGCGTGGACCGAGCACAACCGGTACCGATCGATAACCGCACGGTGCTGCATCTGTTGGAAGCGTTGCAGATCCTGCAGGTGAAAGTACCCGGCGGTGGTGGTGCGGAGCCGCGTCGACTCTCGTTCCGCGCGCTCGACATCGAGCAGATCGGGCATGTGTACGAGGGCTTGCTCGATCACACCGCCGTGCGCGCTCAGGAGGCGGTGCTTGGCTTACAAGGGTCAAAGGATCGCGAGCCGGAAGTGCCGCTAGCAACAGTGGAAGCTCTGGCGGCCAACGGTGAAGCTGCGCTCGTCGCGTTTCTACAGGAGCAGACGGCTCGCTCACCCAAGGCGATCGCCAACGCGTTGAAGCCAAATCTGCTCGCCGATACCAATGCCTTGCTGATCGCCTGCGACAACGATCCGGCGCTCTTCGCGCGAGTGCAGCCCTTCGCCGGGCTGCTGCGCCGCGACAGCTTCGGCTATCCCGTGGTGATCGCGCAAGGCAGCGTATACGTCACGACGGGCACAGACCGCCGTACGACCGGCACGCACTACACGCCGCGCTCGCTCACCGAGCCAATCGTGCAGCATACGCTCGATCCGCTGGTGTACGTCGGGCCAGCCGAGGGACTGCCCAAAGACGCGTGGCGTCTGCGATCCGCCGCCGAGATTCTGAGTCTCAAAGTTTGTGATATGGCGATGGGCTCCGGCGCGTTTCTGGTGCAGGCGTGTCGCTACCTGTCCGAGCGATTGGTCGAGGCGTGGGAGCGCATCGAAGTGGCGCATCCGAGTCAGGTGGTCATCACACCTGAGGGCGATCTGTCGACCGGCGCGCCCGACGAGCAGCCGCTGCCCCGTGACTCCGAGGAGCGCCTGGCGATTGCCCGGCGGATTGTGGCCGACCGCTGCCTCTATGGCGTGGACAAGAACCCGCTGGCGGTCGAGATGGCCAAGCTCAGTCTGTGGCTGGTGACGTTGCAGAAGGATCAGCCCTTCACCTTCCTGGATCACGCGTTGCGCTGGGGCGACTCGCTGCTTGGCGTGGATCTCGACCAGCTCAAAACGTGGTCGTTGACGCGCGGGGAGCCGATACAGCTTTCATGGTTTACGCGCCAGCTTGAGGAGGCGCTCGACACGGCGCTGCACCTGCGCCGCCAGATCGCCGCGACAACTGTGCGCGACGTGCGCGACGCCGAGCGCAAGGCACGGCTGCTCGACGAGGCCGAAGCAGCGATGAGCCTGGTGCGGCTGGGCGCAGATCTGCTGGTCTCCAGCGCGCTAGCCTCCGAGAAAGTGCGTGACGAGATTCGCCTGGACTTCCTGCACCGCTTCTCGCTCGCCGCCGACAGCTTCCGCCAGCGCCGCGAGGGAGGATTTACTGCTCAGGGTGCGCAGCCCGGCCAGGATGCGCTCGCCGAACTTCGCCGTGAAGCTGACAACCTCCTCGGTCCTCACCGACCGTTCCACTGGCCGCTGGAGTTCCCCGAAGTATTTGTCGAGACCGACACGCCGGGCTTTGCGGCGATCGTGGGCAATCCGCCGTTTCAGGGTGGTACATTAGCAACTGCTGATCTCGGTGAAGATTATATGTATGCCCTGCAACGCTACAATCAGCCTTGGCATGGGAAAGCAGACTTGGTTGTGGGATTTTTTAAGCGGGTAGAAGACATCCTGAAACGTTCAGGATATTTCTCACTTGTTGCAACCTCCTCATTGCTCCGTGGCGAAACATTGGAGTCTGGATTACGCGATCTTCTTTCTCGAGGCTTCCTAATTTACAACGCCCGAAGCCCATATAAATGGCCTGGGGAAGCAATGCTGGAAGTTGTGAATGTTTCTATGACACGGTGCTGGGATGGGCAAGTTACCTTAGATCACAAGCATGTTGAGGGTATCACCGAAGAGCTTGCCCCAGGTGTTCCTGAAGGAAAAACGCCAAAAGAGTTAGTCCGAGGAGTTGAAGCGTTTCTCGGCGTTAAACTATGTCCGATCAATAGAGAAGTGCCACTAAACGAATTCAGATCCTTTGCTAACACTACAAATATACTTGAAGCTATTTTCGAGCCCGTCCTTGGCGGTGAGCAACTTTATAGCCTATCCAATTTCCTTGATGCACCAAGAGCTGTGGAACCAAATCGTCTCCGCGCATGTATGGCTGATGGCTATCCCATACCAAAACTAGAGATCATTACTCCTGATGCTAATTTATATGCTCATGCAGCTCCTGCAGCGGCACTAAAAGAAAGCCTAAGCAAGGCAGCATTAGCTTTTTGCTGTGGCGAAACATCTACAGTTCTAAAATTTACCCGTGTTCCAACAACAGGCGTGATCCTAAAACATAAACTGGTTGTCTTTCCGTCTGATAGGTGGGCAATTTTCGGTATTCTTCAATCTGACATCCACTGTTCTTGGGCTTGGAGATGGGGATTACGGCGAAAAAGTGACCTTGTTTATTCTCCAAAACGATGTGCAAGGACTTTTCCATTACCTCAAGCCTTTTTGATACAGAGAGATCTCTTGCAACTCGACTCAATCTCGGATCTATATCATGGTTATCGCCAGTCAATTGTTACCTCACGTCAAGAAGGTTTAACTACAACCTACAATCGCTTTCACAAACCAGACGAGAGCGCTGAGGACCTTGTCGAGCTACGCCGACTGCATGTCGAGATGGATCAGGCGGTCGCGGCGGCCTACGGCTGGGCGGATCTCGATCTCGGCCACGGCTTCCACGAGACCAAGCAAGGTCTGCGCTACACCATCAGCGAGGCGGCGCGGCGAGAAGTACTTGATCGGCTGCTGCTCCTCAATCACGAGCGCTATGCGGAAGAGGTCAAGGCTGGACTGCACGACAAGAGCGCGAAGAAGGGCAAGGGTAAAAAGGGGAGGAAAGTCGACGAGGCGCAAGGACAGTTGTTCTAGGCATACCACGACGTACACATCAATGCGGCCTGGGCTTGGTATCTTCTTTCATGACAAGGAGATTCGCTATGCGCACATGGATGATGTTCCTTTTGGTGGTAGCTGGACTCATCGTGCATACCAATGTCGCCGCAGTCGCACATGCCTATTCTGGACCACAGAGCGACGCCGTCTTCCAGTCCCGCCCGCTGATCTCCGAGCTTACCGTGACCGGTGAGCGCGACGAGTCTGACAAGGTCATATTTGACGAGATCGGCGTGCCCGTGCAGATCCTTAACCTAGAGAAAGACGAGCTGTATGCGGTTGGCACAGTCGTCGGCGGCGTGAGCCAGGGAGCCAGCATCGCCCGCATTTCGATCGCGCCATGCACAGATGGAGCCACAGGCGATGATTCGGTCCGCTTGGTCTGCTTAGCCCTAACTGAGCTGACGGAAGCCGGAACGTACACCGGCGCGATCGATATCACCAATAACAGTGATGCGGGCGATAGCATCGCTGTCACGGCGGTCGTGCCGGATGCTGACACGCCCACGGCGGCCATGATTTCCGGCGATCTCGTGGCGCGAGCGAGGCATAGTCCAGTGACACGCGAAAGCGCGCTCCAGCCAATCGACGTGTATGTGCGCACGAGCGACGAAAGCGTGCTATTTCCAGTGGGTGCAGTTGTAGGCTCGATCGGCGGACCTGGCCCGGCGGTGCGTGTGACACGCGCCGCGTGCTCGTCGTCCAGCCCGGTAGCCAGCACCGCAGCTACCCTGACTGCTCTTCCTACCCAAGACCAGGAGAATCCAACGCAGTCCGTCGAGGAAACTTTGGTTCCCGAACCAAGCCAGGCGGACACGACCCCGACTGCTCAGACCGACGATGTTAAGCGGGTATGTTTATCCGCTCAGGGACTGAGCACGGTTGGAACCTACACCGGCCCGGTCGATGTGACTGACAACGACACGGATGATCATGTATCGCTGTCGATCACGGTCGCGGACGGGCTCGGCTGGGCTATCCTGGCTGCGATCGGCGGTGTTCTGCTATACAGCTTAATTGGTTTGGGCTACAACTACGTGGCCAGCAGCTGGCTTAGTGAGCGAGCCAACAAGCTTGAGAAGCAAATCTGCAATCAGAAGACCCAGGACCAGAAGACCCAGGACCAGAAGACCCAGGACCAGAAGACCCAGGACCAGAAGACCCAGGACCAGAAGACCCAGGACCAGAAGACCCAGGACCAGAAGACCCAGGATCAGAAGACCCAGGATCAGAAGCTTCAGA
>JAFAYS010000588.1 GCA_019240175.1 Chloroflexota bacterium
CAAAGGCCGCGCTGCCCTCGGCAAACTCGATGCCGAAGCGCTTGCGATTTTCACGGAAAAAGGTCTGCACCTCGGGATTGTAGCCTTCAAGACCTTTTTCCCAGGCGTTCCATTGCCACTCGCCCCAGTTGATTGCGATCGTGCGACCGTGCGCGTCGGCGTAGCGCTGGGCGAAGGCGTCAAGAAACGCGTTGGCGGCGCAGTAGTCGATCTGGCCGGGTCCGCCGCCGGTCGCCGAGGTGATCGACGAGAAGAGCGCGAAAAAGTCCAACGGAATATCGGCCAGCAGCTCGTGCAGCACCAGCGTGCCCTGGACCTTGGGCGCTAGCACACTCAGCGCCTGCTCCGGCGTTTTGAGCGGGATCAGGCCGATGCCGGGCACGCCCGCCGCGTGGATCACGCCATGCAGCGCACCAAACCTGCCGATCGTCTGCTCGATACAGCGCGTCATCTGTGTGCGGTCGGCGACATCGGCTTTCACGACCAGCACCTCAGCGCCCAGCGCTTCGAGCGCCTGAATCTGCCCGATGCGCGCGCCGACGCCAGCTGGATCGTTGGTCAGGATCTGCGGCCACTCGTCGCGCTCAGGCAGCCCCGAGCGTCCGACCAGCACCAGCCGCGCCTGGACTGATCGCGCCAGGTGCTCCGCGATGCCCAAGCCAATGCCGCCCAAACCGCCGGTGATCAGGTACACGCCACGCTCACGCAGCTGCGGCGAGCGCTGTTCCGGCTGCGGCAGCGCGAACGGCTCGAAGGCCTGGACCCAGCGATGGCGGCCACGCAGCGCCACCACGCGCTCGGTGATCGGTGCGAGGATCTCGCCCAGCAGATGCGTCTGGATCGCGTCTGCGAGCTGGCGATTGGTGACGGGCAGCTCAAGATCGATGCTGCGACAGCGCAGGCCGGCGTACTCTAGTGGTATGACTTTGGCCGGGCCGATCACGGTCGCCAGCTCGGGCCGAATCTTTTCGCCGCCGGTGATGTTGAAGATCGGGCTGGATACGATGTCGAGCTGGCACTCGCTCAGGCCGATCTCGCCCAGCGCCTGGCTCAGGCTGAGCAGGCTGTAGAAGCCGAGATCGAGGGCGCGCTCAAGCTGCGTCTCGTCCAGTTGCGGCGCATCTTCGGTCACGCTCCACAGGTGCACGATCTGCTGTGGCAGGCGGCCTTGATCGCGCAGCTCACGCAGAAGCGCGTCGTAGTCGGCGCGGGCGCGGGGCCGGATTGTGTAAAGGCCGCTGCTCTGGCTGCCGGGCAAGCTGCCCGCCTCCACACAGGTGACCGTCTGGCCCAAAGCTTCGAGTCGCCGCGCCAGATTCGCGCCCACACCTTGCGTGTCACTGAAGATCAGCCAGTTGCGGCTGGCCTGATTCGTCGCCGGCAGATGGGGCCGCGTTTGCTTCCAGCCCGGCAAGAAAAACCAGTCGTCGAGCGCCGCGCGTGGCAGCGCATCCAGCGTCGGCTCCAACGATGTCGACGTTTGCTGCGCGCGCTGTGACGCGATCTGCGGCGTAATCCAGAAGCGCTGGCGCTCGAAGGGATAGGTCGGCAGCAGCAGGCGTCGGCGTGTCGCGTCGGCGTGGAGGCGCTGCCAGTTAGGCGTGACGCCGTTGAGCCAGAGCTTGCCGAGCGTGCCGAGCCACTGCGCGCGATCCGCGATGCGCTCGTAGCTGGCGCGCAATGACGGCAGCACGCGGCGCATTTGATCGGTGCTGCACGCGGGATGCTGCTTGATAAAGGCCGACAAGCCCTGGCCTGCGCCGACTTCCAGCACCACCGGCGCGCTCGCCAGCAGCGTGTACACGCCCGCGTCGAACTGCACCGGCGCGACCAGATGCGTGGCCCAGTAGGCCGGATCTTGCGCTTGGTCGGCGGTGATCCAGGTGCCCGTGACATTGGAGATGTACGGGATCTGCGGCGCTGAGCGGCGGAAGCGGCTCACCAGACCGGCGATCTCGTCGGCGATCGGCTGGAGCATGCGCGAGTGGAAGGCGTGGGTGGTGGGCAGGCGGCGGCACGAAATCTCGCGCTGGGCCAGCAGTTGCTCCAACGCAGCGACGGCATCCAGCGGTCCGGCGACGACCGTGGCGCGCGGGCCGTTGATCGAGGCGATGTCGAGATCGGCGGGGAGCAGCGCGCGAACCTCGTCGACCGGCAGCGCAACAGCCAGCATCGCACCCTGGGGCAACGCGGCGATCAAACGCGCGCGCTCGGCGACCAGCGTGAGGCCGTCTTCGAGTGAGAAGACGCCGGCGAGCGTGGCGGCCAGATACTCGCCAAGGCTGTAGCCGAGCAGATGTGCCGGAGCTACGCCAGTGTGCTGCCAGAGCTGAGCCAGGGCATAGCCGATCACAAAGACGGCGGGCTGCGCAAACTGGGTCTGATCCAGCGTGCTTGGTGCGGCAGGCGCGCGGTTGAGCATGGCGCGCAGGTCGGTGGTCGTCGCTGGGTCGTCGCTGGGCGGCTCGGGCAGGAAGAGATGATCGCGCAGGTCGACGCCGAGCAGCGGACGCAGCACGGCACAACAGCGATCGACCGCCTGGCGGAAGACTGGCTCCGTGGCGTACAGGCCCTGCCCCATCCCGACATAATGATCGCCCACGCCCGGCAGCACATACGCCACCGCGCGTGTCACGTTGTCGTGCGCCAGCGTCAGCACATGGCGCGGATCGATCTGATCCAGCTTAGCGATCGCGTCGGCGGAGTCGCGGGCAACCACCACGCGCCGCTGATCGAAGCGCCGCCGCCCGACCTGGAGCGTGTAGGCCACGTCGGCCAGGTTGCTTTCGGGATTGGCCTTGAGATAAGCGACCAGCTCGGCGGTAGCAGTGTCGAGCGCGGTGGGCGTGCGCGCCGAAAGCGTCAGCAGCTGCCAGGGCTGCGCGGGCGTCGAGGGCGACAGCTCAGGCGCTTCTTCCAGCACGACATGTGCGTTGGTGCCGCCCATGCCCAGCGAGTTCACGCCGGCGCGGCGCGGCGTGCCGTTGCGCTGCCAATCGCGCAGCATCGTGTTGACGAAAAACGGGCTGTTGGGAAAATCGATCTCGGGATTGGGCGACTCGAAGTGCAGGCTGGGCGGGATCTGCCGATGCTTGAGCGCCAGCACGGTTTTGATCAAGCCTGTCGCGCCCGCCGCGCGATCGAGATGGCCGATATTGGTTTTGACGGAGCCGATCGCGCAGTACTCGGTCTTGTCGGTGGTGGCGCGAAAAGCTTTGGTCAGCGATGCCACTTCGATCGGATCGCCCAGCTCGGTGGCCGTGCCGTGTGCCTCGATATACGAGATCGTATCGGCGGAAATGTCGGCGGCGGCCAGCGCGGTGCTGACGACTTCGGCCTGGCCCTGCACGCTGGGCGCGGTGTAGCCGACTTTGAGCGCGCCGTCGTTGTTGATCGCGCTGCCTTTGATCACGGCGTAGATCTGATCACCGTCTTCCAGCGCATCTTGCAAGCGCTTGAGCACGACAATGCCCACGCCATCGCCGAACATGCCGCCCTGCGCGCGGGCATCAAAGGTGCGGCAGTGACCGTCCGGCGACTCCATGCCGCCCTGCTGGTACAGATGCCCGGATTTCTTGGGCACGCGCACCGAAACGCCGCCGGCCAGCGCGATGTCGCACTCACCGTGGCGCAGGCTCTGGCAGGCCAGATGCGTCGCGACCAGCGAGGTCGAGCAGAAGGTCTGTACCGCGAAGCTCGGCCCTTTGAGATTCAGGCGGTACGAGACGCTGGTGGTCAGCGCGTCTTTGTCGTTGCCGATCACGGCCTGATAATCGCTGACTTCGCCCGCCAGCGCCGGATCGCGGAACAGCTGCAGCAGATAGGTGCTGAGATTCGCGCCGCCGAACACGCCGACCAGGCCGGAGTAGTCCTGCGCGGTATAGCCCGCGCCGTCGAGCGCCTCGTAAGCGCATTCCAGGAACAAGCGCTGCTGCGGGTCGATCAGCGCGGCCTCGCGCGGGCTAAAGCCGAAGAACGCCGCGTCGAAGTGCTCGATGTCGTCAAGGATCGGGCGGGCCTTGACGTAGTTCGGCTGGCTGAGCTGTTCGGCGGGCACACCGGCTTCCAGTAGCTCGGCCTCGTCGAAGAAGCTCACCGACTCGACGCCGTCGCGCAGATTTTGCCAGAACTGCTCGATATTGTTCGCGCCGGGGAAGCGGCCCGCCATGCCGATGATCGCGATGCCGGCCTGGGCATGGCTTTGCCGCGCCTGCTTGCGGCGATCTTCCAGCTGATTGGCGTTCTCATCGGTCATCACCGGCAGCTCGGGGCGCAGATAATTGACCAGCGCGCTGACGGTCGGTGCTTCAAACAGCGCAACCGCCGGGATCTGGATCTGAAATTCCTTTTTGAGCTGCGCGATCAGCTGTAGGCCGATCAGCGAGTTGCCGCCCAGATCGAAGAAGTTGTCGTGCAGGCCGATCTGATCGACGCCCAGCACCTGCCGCCAGATTGCGATCACGCGCTGCTCGTAGTCGTTGATGTTGACAGCGGGCGTGATCGATCTTAAGCTGCCAGTGCGGCTGTCGGCGCGATCGACCAGCGATTCGAGCAGCACCCACTGCTTGATGCGCGCATCTAAATCGCCGGTGGAGTGCACGATCCGTGGCAGATCGCTGCCCAGCACACGCGCGAACGCCTCCATACCCTCGGCGGGCGACATCGCAAAGTCGGCGACGGTCGCGCCAAAGGTCGAGGTGCGCTCGCCCAGCCAGGTGTCCCAGTTGATGCTGGTCCAGCGGCCCGCCTGGCGCTCGGCCACGCGATCCATGGCGATGTTGGCGGCAGTGTAGGCGGCAAAGCCCAGGCCGCCGAGCACCGCCGAGAGCGACGACAGCAGCAGCACGAAGTCGAGCGGCTGATCCGCCAGCACGCGCTCCAGCACCAGCGTGCCGTTGAGCTTCGCGCCGAAGTGCCGCTCAGCGGTGGCGCGCTCAAGCTCCTGGATCGCGCCAAACGACGACTCGCTGGTCTCGCCGGCGGCGTGGATCACACCGTCCAGCCGCCCGAAGTGCCGCAGCGCCGTCTCGACCACGCCGCGCATGGCCTGCTCGTCGGTCACATCCGCGCTGACGGTCAGCACCTGCGCGCCGTGCGCCTCAAGCTCACGTAGCCGTGCAATCACGCGGCTGGCACGGTCGTCGGGATGGTCATGAGTCCAAGCATCCCAGCGTTCCGGCGCAGGCAAGGCGCTGCGCCCGACCAGCACCAGCCGCGCCTGAGCGGTACGCGCCAGATATTCGGCCATGATCAGGCCAACTTCGCCCAGGCCGCCGGTGATCAGGTAGACGCCCTGCTGCCGCAGCCGGTGCGGCGTTCCGGCGTTTTCGAGCCGCGTGGGCTGGAAAGTTTCGCTCCAGCGCCGGCCCTGGCGGTAGGCGATCATCGGGTCGGCGGCGCTGCTGCGGATCTCGTCGAAGAGCGCCTCGCTGTACGCGTCGATGTCGATCGCGCGGCAGCGAATGTGTGGGTATTCCTGCGGGATGACGCGGGCTGGTCCGAGGATTGTAGCCTTGTGTGGGCTCAGCGCGTCGCCGGGCTGCACCGGCTGCGTTTCGTTGATGAGCACCAGCAGCGTGATTGCCTCGTCGTTATGCGCTTCGCCCAGCGCTTGCGCCAGCGCGATCAGGCTGTAGAAGCCAAGCTCCTGCTGGCGCTGTGGATCTTCGCCGCTCGTCAGGCTCCACGCATGGACGATCCGCTGCGGCAGTTGATCCGCCGCGCGCAGATCTTTGAGCAGCGCCGTGTAATCCGCCAGGGCATCGGGCCGCACTGTGTAGCCGATCTTGTCACGACCAAATGCATCGCCGGGCGTCACCGAGACGACGTGCTGACCGGCGGCGACGAGCTGCTGACTCAGCGCCGCGCTCACGCCCTGGCTATCGGCTAAAATCAGCCAGTTCTGCGCCTCGGTGGTGCTGCTGCTAGCTGGTAGATCGATTTGTTTCCAGATTGGCGTGTAGAACCAATCGGCGATGTCGGGCTTTTTGCCGCTGCTGGCGCGTGCCGTAAGCTGGGGCTGGTGGCGTTTGGGCGCGTCGATCCAGAAGCGCTGGCGCTCGAAGGGATAGGTCGGCAGCGGCACGCGGCGGCGATTCTCGGTGTGCAAACGGGTCCACGTGGGCGTGACGCCGTTGAGCCAGAGCTTGCCCAGCGTCCCGAGCCATTGGGCGCGATCGGCGACGCGCTCGTAGCTGGCGCGCAACGACGGGAGCACGCGACGCAGCTGGTCGGTGCTGCACGCCGGATGCTGCTTGATGAAGGCCGACAAGCCCTGGCCCGCGCCGACTTCCAGCACCACTGGCTCAGTCGCCAGCAGCGTCTGCACCCCGGCATCGAATTGCACCGGCGCGACGAGATGCTGCGCCCAGTAGGCCGGATCTTGCGCCTGCTCAGCGGTGATCCAGGTGCCGGTGACGTTGGAGACATACGGGATCTGCGGTGCGGCGCGGCGGAAGCGACTGACGAGTGTGGCGATCTGGTCGGCGATCGGCTCCATCATGCGCGAGTGGAAGGCGTGCGTGGTGGGCAGGCGGCGGCACGAGACCTCGCGCTGGGCCAGCAGGCGCTCCAACGCGGCGACCGCATCCAGCGGTCCAGCTACGACCGTGGCGCGCGGCCCGTTGATCGACGCGATGTCGAGGTCTTGCGGCAGCAGCGCGCGGACCTCATCGACCGGCAGGGCGACGGCAAGCATGGCACCGTGGGGCAGCGCGGCGATCAGGCGCGCGCGCTCGGCGACGAGCGTGAGGCCGTCTTCGAGTGAGAAGACGCCGGCGAGCGTGGCGGCGAGATATTCGCCGAGGCTGTAGCCGAGCAGGCTGGCGGGGGCAACGCCGGTGTGCTGCCAGAGCTGAGCCAGGGCATAGCCGATCACGAAGACGGCGGGCTGCGCGAACTGGGTTTGATCGAGTGTCGTTGGGGCAGCGGGCGCACGGTTGAGCATGGCGCGCAGATCGGTGGTCGTCGCGGGGTCGTCGCTGGGCGGCTCGGACAGGAACAGGTGGTCGCGCAGGTCGACGCCGAGCAGGGGCCGCAGCACGGCACAGCAGCGATCGACCGCCTGGCGGAAGACTGGCTCGGTGGCGTACAAGCCCTGGCCCATCCCGACGTAGTGATCGCCCACGCCCGGCAGCACGTAGGCCACCGCGCGCTCGACGCCATCGTGGTTGCTCGTTTGCGCCTGCGATCCGTTTGGCGCGCGCAGCTTCGTGATCGCGTCGGCGGAGTCGCGGGCCACCACCACGCGGCGATGATCGAAGCGCCGCCGACCGACTTGCAGCGTGTAGGCCACATCGTCCAGCGCCAGATCGGGCTGCTGCTCAAGCTGATCTGCCAGATTGGCGGTTGCGCGATCTAGCGCGGCCTCGCTCTTGGCCGACAAGATCAGCAGCTGCCAGGGCTTGATCGGCTCGGTGCGCGGCAGCTCGGGCGCTTCTTCCAACACGACATGCGCGTTGGTGCCGCCCATACCAAAGGCGCTGACGCCGGCGCGGCGCGGTTTACCGCCGGTTTCCCAGGGCCGCAGCGTGGTGTTGACAAAGAACGGGCTGTTGGCGAAATCGATCTGAGTGCTCGACTGCTCGTAGTTCAGGCTGGGCGGAATCTGCTTGTGTTTGAGTGCGAGCACAGTTTTGATCAGGCCGGTCGCGCCCGCCGCGCGATCCAGGTGGCCGAGGTTAGTTTTGGCCGAGCCGATCGCGCAAAAGCCGTTCTTGTCGGTGGTTTTGCGAAAAGCTTTGACCAGCGCGGCAAACTCGATCGCGTCGCCGAGCGGCGTGCCCGTGCCGTGGGCCTCAATGTAGCTGATCTCTTCGGGATCGACGTCGGCGTTGGCCAGCGCTTCCAGGATCACGTTCGACTGGCCACGCACGCCCGGCGCGGTATAGCCGACCTTGAGCGAGCCGTCGTTGTTGACCGCCGAGCCGCGAATCACGGCGTGGATCGTGTCGCCGTCGCGCAGGGCGTCTTCCATGCGCTTGAGCAGCACCACGGCCACGCCATTGCCGAGCGGCGAGCCGTTGGCCTTGGCGTCGAAGGCGCGGCAGCGGCCATCCGGCGAGGCCACGCCGCCTTCCTGGTACATGTAGCCGCTTTTCTGCGGCACCTGCACCAGTACGCCGCCGGCTAGCGTCATGTCGCTTTCGCGATTGAGCAGGCTGTTGCAGGCGATGCTGACCGAGACCAGCGAGGTCGAGCAGTAGGTTTGCACCGTGAAGCACGGGCCTTGCAGATCCAGCAGATAGGCCGTGCGCGTGGTCAGCGAGTCTTTGTCGTTGCCCAGCACCAGCGGCAGCGTGCCCAGCGTCTCGATCAGCTCGGTGTTGGGATACAGATTGTTGAGCAGGTAGGTGCTCAGGCCTACGCCCGCGAACACGCCGATCGCGCCTTTGTAGCTGCTGGGATCGTAGCCCGCGCCCTCGATCGCGTTCCAGGCCGACTCGATGAACAGGCGCTGCTGCGGATCGAGGATCTGCGCTTCCTTGGGCGTCAGGCCGAAAAAGTCGGCGTCGAAGAGATCCGCGTCTTCGAGATGCGAGCCGGCCTTGACGAAGTTGGGATCGCGCAGCAGCGCCGGATCGACGCCCGCCGCCAGCAGTTCGTCGTCGCTCCAGCTGGTCACCGCTTCCACGCCGTCGCGGAAGTTTTGCCACAACTGATCGACGGTTGCCGCGCCCGGCCAGCGCCCGGCCATGCCGATTACCGCAATATCCGCGCTATATCTATCCAACAGTTCGGGATCGATCTTCATACATCCTCTATTCTTCGTGCGTTGCTTTGCGGGCAAAGCGAGCGCGGCGCTGTCGGCCACGGTCACTTGAAACGTCTTCGATCTCGGCGGTGGGCGCGGCGGGTCGCAGCAGCGTACACAGCGCGCTGACGCTGGGCGCTTCGTACAGGCTGGCGGCGTTGAGCTGCACGCCAAAAGCGTTTTGCACGCGCGTGATCAGCATCATGCCGATCAGCGAGTTGCCGCCCAGCTCAAAGAAATGATCGTTGACGCCGACCTGCTCGACGCCCAGCAGTTCCTGCCAGATCGCCGCCAGCCGCTGCTCGATCGTACCCTGCGGCAGCTCGATCGATGCCTCGCCGTCGGGCTGCTCCATGCTGGGAAACGCGCGCGCCTCAGTCGCAGGCAGATCACCGGTGCCGGGCAGCGCCGCGCTCAGCTGCGCATCGGCTCCAACCCAGTAGCGCTGGCGCTCGAACGGGTAGCTTGGCAGCGCCACGCGGCGACGACGCTGATCGGCGTAGAGCTTCTGCGCGTCGATCGCCACGCCCGCCGCCCACAAGCGCCCGATCGTGCTCAGCAGGCAGACCAGATCCGGCTGCTCGTCCTGAACGTGGCGCATGGAGGTGATTGTCAGCGGCGCGTGGCCTAGCTCACGCTGTTGACGAACGGCTGAGCTTAGCGTCCAGCCGGGACCAACTTCCAAAAAGATTCGGCTCGGGTCTTCCAGCAGCGCCGTGATGCCATCGGCGAAGCGCACCGGCTGGCGCAGATGGCCGGCCCAGTAGCGCGGATCGGTCGCCTGCTGCTCGGTGATCCAGGTGCCGCTCACATTCGACAGAAACGGCATGCGCGGCGGGCTCAGGCGGCACGACTGCAAGAAGTTGAGGAAATCGGCCTGGATCAGGTCGATCGCCGGAGAGTGCGCCGCGATCGTCAGGTGCAGCCGCTGGAAATCGTGGCCGCGCTCGCCCAGCCGCTGCTCAAGCTGCCCGATCGCCTCGACCGTCCCCGAGACCACACAGACGCGCGGCGCGTTGATCACCGCGATGCATAGCCCACTTGCCTCAGTCTGCAGCAGCGGCTCAAGCTCCGCCGCCGGCAGCGAAACGCTGAGCATCGCACCGCGTGGCAGCCGCTCAAACAGCCGCCCGCGCAGCGCAACCAGCGCCAGCGCATCTTCAAGCGAGAAGACGCCGGCCAGGCAGGCCGCGACATATTCGCCGAGGCTATGCCCGATCATGGCTTGCGGCTTGATACCCCAGGTGATCAGCAGCTGCGCCAGCGCATACTCGACCGCAAAGATCGCGGCGGGAAAGAGCGCCGACTGATGGATCGCTTTGTGATCCGCCGTTTCGCCGCCGGGGAAGAGCGCCGAGCGAATGTCGGTGCCGAGATGCGGCAACAGCAGCGCGGCGCAGCGATCGATCTCCTGGCGAAAGATCGGCTCGTGCTCGTAGAGGCCGCACGCCATGTTGGCATACTGCGCGCCGCCGCCGGGAAACATGAAGACGACCGGGCGATCCGGCATTTGTGACGATCCATGCAGCAGGCGATCCGCCTGCTCGCCCCGCAAGATCGTTGCGGCCTCGGCTGCATTCGCCGCAACCAGCGCCAGGCGGTGCTCGAACAAAACCCGACCGGCGTGCAGGGTATAGGCCACATCGGCGAGCGGCTGCGCGGGATTCGCTGCGAGATGATTCGCTAGCTGCGCCGCCATCTGCTTGAGTGCGGACGGCGTTTTAGCCGACAGCAGCAGCAGCTGGTGGCTACGGCCCGCGTCGCCAGGTGCCGGCGGCGGCGCTTCTTCCAGCACGACATGCGCATTGGTGCCGCCCACACCGAACGAGCTGACGCCGGCCCGACGCGGCATGTCGTCGGTCTCCCAATCGCTGAGCGCAGCGTTGACCCGAAACGGGCTGCCGGCAAAGTCGATCTCGGGATTGGGCTGCTCAAAATGCAGCGAGGGCGGGATCTGTTGATGGTGGAACGCTAGCACGGTTTTGATCAGACCGGCCACACCAGCCGCCGCATCCAGATGCCCGATGTTGGTTTTAACCGAGCCGATGCGGCAAAATCCCTGGCGATTCGTCCCGGCGCGAAACGCTCTGGTCAGCGCCGCGATCTCGATTGGATCGCCAAGCGCGGTTGCCGTCCCGTGCGCCTCGACATACGAGATATCGTCGGGCGTGACCTCCGCCGCGATGTGCGCCGCCTGGATCGCGCGCATCTGGCCTTCCAGGCTGGGCGCGGTAAAGCCGATCTTGCGGTTGCCGTCGTTGTTGATCGCGCTGCCTTTGATCACCGC
>JAFAYS010000002.1 GCA_019240175.1 Chloroflexota bacterium
TGATCGGCGCGGCTGTCACGCGCAATTTCCGCGTGGCGCTGCTGGCCGGCGCGTGGATCTTCTTCGTCTACTGCACGATCGGCGCGGTCTGGTTCTGGCCCTGGTATGCGACCTGGTTTGTGGCGCTGGCGGCGCTGCTTGATTGGCGCGTGACGGGACGAACGGCGATTATGTTTTCGCTGCTGGTGCCGCTGATCTACATCTTCTATCCCACGCTGCCCGATCCGGTCTGGTGGCAGCGCTACCGCGCCGTGATGATCTTTGTTCCGCCGCTGCTCTTCGCCGGATGGCACGGGCTGCGGGTTGCGCGCGAGGCCTGGCGCAATTGGCGCGAGCGGCGGCTACAGGCGGCATAGAAAACTGATCGCAGATGGTTTGCTCAGGGCGTCACAGGTTGGCGCCCTGTTGCTATGTCCGGCGCATGATCAGCGGGGAAAATCCGTCGCCTGCGTCACCGCTTCGAGCTGGTCGCGGTGTAGCTCAAGATGATAGCGCAGGAACGCTAGCCATTGCAGCGCATCCCACGGCCCCGAGATCGGGTGCGGCGCGACGATTTCAGCGGGATCAAGGCTGTCCAGCGCTGTCGGGATTTGATCGACCAGCGCTTGATTGGCCCGCAGCACGGCGCTCCAATAGCTCAGCGGCCCGCTGCCCTGCGGGATTAAATACTCGGGCGCTTGCTGGCCGGGCTGCCACGTTTCCGCCACGATCTCCTCGACCGCGCGGCCTTGAAACCTGGGATCGACGGTCCAGCGCCGCTTGCCGCGCCGCAGCGCATCCGCCGCCGACCACACTGCCCGCACGCAGCCCTGCTCAGCGATCGCCATGTGCTCGACGTGCTGCGCGATCGACCAGCTGTCGGGCGTGGGCTGGAAGCGGCCCTGCTCGTAGGTGAAGTCATTCAGTCGATTGAGAAGTTGCTGACGGGTCTGCGCGACCTCGGCGAGGAGCTGTTGTATATCGGCCATGTTTGTACCTCGGCGTTGAGTGACGGTTTTTGCTTGGAGGCCGACAGTATAGCATTCCACAGCCAAACGCAAAAAAGCGTCGAAGTCCTCAGACTTCGACGCTTTTGTTCTGGCGGAGGGACTGGGATTCGAACCCAGGGACCGCTCACACGGTCACGGTTTAGCAAACCGCTCGATTAACCACTCTCGCATCCCTCCAGAAAAGGATAGGTTTTCTTTGTAATGTGGCGCTTGTGGAGGAGGCGGTGGGATTCGAACCCACGAAGCTTGCGCTTGGCTGTTTTCAAGACAGCTGCCTTCAACCACTCGGCCACACCTCCGTGTAAGGCAGCGGAAGTATACCAGACAGTTCATTGGCTGTCAACGCGAAAATCGGCGTTTTTGCTCACTGCTGTGCTGCCCTAAAACCAATAATCATGTGGGGCGATCCATCATCGAATCGCCCCGTGAGCGTGCGACTAGATGCCGGTCAGTGCGCGGCCTTCCGACAGCATCTGCTGGACAACTTCCTGCGAGTGCGTTTCGGTGTACACGCGCAGCAGCGGCTCGGTGCCCGAGAAGCGGATCAGCAGCCACGAGCCGTCCTCAAGCGTGTATTTGTAGCCGCCCTCGGTCGAGATGTTGACAACTTTCTGGTCGCCCAGGGTTTCGGGCCGCGCATCGGCCACGCGCTGCATGATCTGCGGGCGCTGATCGGCGGGATAGGTCATGTCGAGCCGATCGTAGTAGTGCGGGCCGACCTTGTCGAACAGCTCTTGCAGTAGCTCGGATGGCGTTTTGTTGCGCTTGAGCATAAAGTCGATCAGGAACAGGCCAGCCAGAACGCCGTCGCGCTCGGGAATGTGGTTGGCAAAGCCGAAGCCGCCCGACTCCTCGCCGCCGATGATCGCTTTCTCCTCGATCATTTTCGGCCCGATGTGCTTGAAGCCGACCGGCGTTTGATGCACCGCGACTTTGTACAGCTCACCCAGGCGTTCGACCATCGAGGTTGTCGACAGCGACTTGACGATCGGGCCGCGCCAGCCGCGCACCTCAAGCAGATAGTAGGCCAGCAGACCAAAGACTTGCAGCTGGTTGATGAAGCGGCCCTTCTCGTCGACCAGGCCCACGCGGTCGGCGTCGCCGTCAAAGGCGATCCCAACATGCGCGCCGCTTTCTTTGACAACTTTCTTCAGCTTGGTCAGGTTCGCATCCAGTGGCTCGGGCGCGCGAATACCCGGAAAGATCGGGTTGCGCTCGGCGTTGATCGGAATAATCTTGGTCGAGCCGCCGTCGAGCATCTGCGGATAGTAGCCCGCGCCTGCGCCATACATCGAGTCGACAATGATTGTGAGGCCGGCGCGCTTGATCTGCTCAAGATCAACCAGCGTGCTGACCTGCTTGATGTAGGCCGGCGTGCCGTCGAAGCGCTCGACCAGGCCCTGGCGCTCGGCGTCTTTGAGATCCATGCGCTTGACCTCGGTCGCGCCGAGATTGGCCTCCAGCTTGCCGATCACCTCGGGCGAGGCCGAGCCGGCATACTCGGGCTTGTACTTGTAGCCGTTGTCGGTGCCGGGATTATGGCTGGCCGTGATGATCGACGCGCCGCCCGCGTGCTTGTCCAGGATCGCGTAGGAGATGACCGGCGTGGGCGTCGCTTTCTGCGTCAGATACACATGAATGCCGTTTGCCGCCAGCACCTCGGCTACCGCCGCCGCAAAGCGCTCCGATCCGAACCGCGTATCGAAGCCCACCACGAGCCCACGTGATGCGAGGTTTTCCTGCTTCAAATACTCGGCGACGGCCTGGGTGACGATGCGCACGTTGGGGAAGGTGTATTCTTCGCCGATCGCGGCACGCCAGCCGTCAGTACCAAATTTGATCGATGTGGGCATACGTTCTGCGCCTCCTGGATTGTTCTAGAGTTGAGAGCGACGACGTGGTCGCTGCGCGATGTTCATGGCAACGTTGTTCCTGGTTGAACGATTGTTCCGGACGTGATCACGGTGCCCGCCCGGATGATGCAGCTATCGCCGATGATCGAGCCGGCGATCTGCGCGCCATCTCCGATGTAACAATTGTACCCGACGATGCTAGCGTCAACCACAGCGCCGGATTCGATCTGGCAGCCGTCCCAGATAGCGCTGCCGGAGATTTGCGCTCCGGCCAGAATGTGCGCCTCGCG
>JAFAYS010000611.1 GCA_019240175.1 Chloroflexota bacterium
CAACATCAAGCGCCTGATGGACATCGGCTGCTATCGCGGCCTGCGCCATCGCCGAGGTCTGCCGCTGCGTGGCCAGCGCACCAAGACCAACGCCCGCACGCGGCGCGGCAAGAAGGGTTCGCCGATCGGTATCAAGAAGAAAGCATCGAAGAAGTAGTGGTATATCGCAGTTCTCAGTTCCCAATCCACAAGTGGAGCACCCAGGTCAAGAACCAAGAACTGAGAACCAAGAACCTAGGGCACAATCTGGCGGTTCTAGGTTCTGGGTTCTAGGTTCTCGGGTAGCGACGAGATTTGTGAATTGTGAATTGCGAATTTGCCCGTTTAGGGCATAGGAGAACGCATGGCTAAGCAGCAGACCGGGGCGGCACGCCGCCCGCAGCGTGGACGCCGCCGCGAACGCAAGAACGTTCCGCGCGGTAATGCATATATTCAGGCAACCTTTAACAATATCATCGTGACGATCACCGATCCGCAGGGCAATGTTGTGTCGTGGTCGAGCGCGGGCATGCACGGCTTCCGTGGCTCACGCAAGAGCACGCCCTACGCCGCGCAGGTTACGGCGGAGAACGCCGCCCGCAAGGCCATGGACAACGGCATGCGCCAGGTTGAGGTCTTCGTCAAAGGTCCGGGGTCGGGCCGCGAGTCGGCGATTCGCTCGCTGCAGTCAGCTGGTCTGACGGTGCTGGCGATCACCGATGTCACGCCGATTCCCCACAATGGCTGTCGTCCACCAAAGCGACGCCGCGTCTAAGATGTGGTCGGGCCGGGCGGCGATCGCGTGGCGATTGTCGGCTGAAGTGGCCTGATCCAAACGCGTGCAGGATGAAGCGCTCCGGCGTGTAAACTGCCCTGTACTAACTACAGAGGAACAAAGAACATGGCACGATACCGAGGTCCCGTGTGCAAGCTTTGCCGACGGGAAGGCGTTAAGTTGATGTTGAAGGGCGAGCGCTGCCTTTCGCCGAAGTGCGCGATCGAGCGCCGCAATACACCTCCAGGCCAGCACGGCTCGTCGTTCCGCCGCCGCCAGCTTTCAGACTACGGCGTGCGCCAGCGCGAGAAGCAGAAGGTGCGTCGCATCTATGGCGTGCTTGAGAAGCAGTTCCGCCGTTACTACGGCATTGCCGCTCGCACGCGTGGCCAGACGGGTGGCACGCTGCTCCAGCTGATGGAGCGCCGCCTCGACAACGTCGTTTATCGCCTCGGCTTCGCCGATTCGCGCAAGCAGGCGCGCCAGCTGGTGCGTCACGGTCACTTCAACGTCAACGGTCGCAAGACCAACGTTCCGTCGTTCGTGGTCAGCGCGGGCGATGAGGTGGCGGTGCGCGAGAATCGCCGTAGCCGAACCTACTTCAAAGATCTTGATGCCAGCGGCATTCTGCGCAAGAAAGCAGTGCCGGAATGGCTTTCTCTTGATCCGGCTGCGCTGGGTGGACGCGTGATGCGCCTGCCAGAGCGCGCGGAGCTGGATCTGTCGATCAATGAGCAGTTGATCGTCGAGTTCTACAGCCGCTAAGGGTGAGTGAAAATGGTTTCTAGTTCCTCCCTCTAGCTGGACACGCAGCTTCGTGTACACTAGAAGTAGGAACTAGAAACACTGTGGTGTATGGAGGAAGGCAAATGCTAGATCTGGCGTTGCCAAAAATTGAAGCAGAGCGCGCGGCTGAAAATTATGCTCGGTTCCGCATCGAGCCGCTTGAGCCAGGCTACGGTCACACGGTTGGTAATGCGCTGCGACGCGTGCTGCTGTCGTCGATCCCCGGTTCGGCGATTACCAAGATTAAAATCGATGGCGTGTACCACGAGTTCAGCACGATTCCGGGCGTCCGCGAGGATGTGACCGAGCTGGTGCTGAACATCAAGGGTATTCGTCTGCGCTCCTATGCCGAGCGTCCTGTCAAGATCCATCTGTCGAAGTACGGACGTGGCGAAGTGCGAGCCCGCGACATCGACGCGCCAAGCAACGTGGAGGTGGTCAATCCCGACCACTATATCGCGACCTTGGACGATGATGACGGACGGCTCGACCTGGAGATGACGGTGGAGCGCCATCGTGGCTATCTGCCCGTCGAAAACCGTGATCCGGTGCCGATCGGTGAGATTCCGGTCGACGCGATCTTCACGCCGATCCCACGGGTCAACTATGTGGTTGAGAATACCCGTATCGGCGGCGTGACGGACTACGATCGCCTGATTCTTGAAATCTGGACCGATGGAACGATCAAGCCAGGCGACGCGCTGAGCCATGCCGCACAGGTGCTCAGCGAGTATAGCCAGAAGATCGCCAGCTTTAGCCGGCCTGAGCAGTCGGCTGAGGTTGCGACGACCGGCAACGGCATTGAGGGCATTACGCCCGAGGTGTACGACACGCCCATCGAAGAGCTTGAGCTGACAACACGTACCTACAACTGCTTGAAGCGCGCCGATATCACCAAGATCGGCCAGCTGCTGCAGATGGACGAGAAAGATCTGTTGTCGGTTCGCAATCTTGGCTCGAAGTCGATCGACGAGATCAAGGAAAAGCTGGTTGAGCATCACTACTTGCCGAGTGGTAATGGTGAAGCAGAGCCTCAGGCCGCCGGCTAATTACTATAAACAATGAGGAGGCCACCCGATGCGTCATCGCGTCGCTGGTAAAAAGTTAAATCGAACCTCGAAGGAGCGCAAGCACCTGTACCGCGGTTTGATGATAGCGATCCTTGAGCATCGCAAGATCACCACCACGCTGGCCAAGGCTCAGGCGATCCGCCCTGAGATCGAGAAGCTGATCACGATGGCGCGTAACGTGCCGACCGAGCAGCAGATCGAGGCGGCGGCTGAGACGGAGCGCGCTGCGTTGCGCCATCGCCGGGCGGAAGTCTTCCGGCGCGGCTTGATCAATCTGGGCAACAACAAGACGGCTGTGCATCGGCTGCTGCAGGTTGCTCCCGACTACGCCGCGCGGAACGGTGGTTACACCCGCATCACCAAGATTGGTATGCGCAAGGGTGACGCCGCCGAGATGTCGGTGATCGAGCTGGTGTAACGACACGCCGTCAGGCGAGCGTTGGTTGCTCATGCGAAATATTGCGCTGCAACTGGAGTATGACGGAACCCGGCTGGTTGGCTCACAGTTCCAGACCAACGGTCGTACGGTGCAAGGCGAGCTTGAGGCGGCCTGGCTCCGGCTAACGGGCGAGGAGCTACGCTGGAATTTTGCGGGGCGAACCGACGCCGGTGTTCATGCGCAGGGGCAGGTGGCAAATGCGCGAACATCGACGCGGCATGAGACGGCAACGGTGCAGCGAGCGCTCAATGCCTTGCTGCCGGAGGATATCAGCGTTCGGCAGGCGTGGGATGTTCCATACGAGTTCCACGCACGCTACAGCGCGATCCGGCGAGATTATCGCTATTTGCTGCTGCTGGAGCGCTGGCGATCACCGCTGCTGAGGCATCAAGCCGTTCATATCGACGACGAGCTAGATGTCGCGGCGATGGCGCGGGCGGTAAAGGTTCTCGAGGGCGTGCACGATTTTGCTGCATTTGGCAGCACGCCCGACGGGCCAACCGTGCGCGAGTGCTTTCTGG
>JAFAYS010000083.1 GCA_019240175.1 Chloroflexota bacterium
TGATCGCGGATTTTCCTGATCGTCCGCGCCAAGTCATGGCCCGATATATGACACAACCAGATGCTTAAGTTGTGCATTCGGTAGGGACGCATCGCCAGCGCTCCCGCCATTGAAGCAAGCAGCAAGGAGGATTGGCAGTTGACGAACAATAACGAGACCAAGAAGATCGGTGTGATCGTCGGGCGCGAGTGGTCGTGGCCGCCCGCATTCATCGAAGAGGTCAATCGCCGCAACGCCGGCGTGACTGCCGAGTTTGTTAAGCTGGGCGGCACCAAGATGAACGAGCCAAATCCCTACGCGGTGATCATCGATCGCATCTCGCACGAGATTCCGTATTATCGTACGTATCTCAAGAACGCGGCGCTGCAAGGCACGGTCGTGATCAACAACCCGTTCTGGTGGTCCGCCGACGACAAGTTCATCGGCGCGAGCATCGCCGACAAACTAGGCATTCCGCATCCCAAAACGATCGCGCTGCCGTCGCACTCTTACGTCGAGGGCGTGGTCGAGGAGTCGCTGCGCAACCTGGCCTACCCGATCCCGTGGGAAGATCATATCGCGCATCTGGGCGGCTTTCCGGTGATCCTCAAGCCGGCCTGGGGCGGCGGTTTCAAGAACGTCTACAAGCTCAACAACTACGAAGAGCTGTACCGGGCCTACAACGAGACCGGCACCGAGTGCATGATGTTGCAGCAGTACATCGAGTGGGAAAAGTACGCGCGCTGCGTCTGCCTGGGCCAGGAAGACATTCTGGTGATCAAGTTCGACGCCAATGCGCCATGGCCGCACCGCTACTTCGTGGATCATAATTTCTTGACACCGGAAGAGGGCAAGCTGGTCACCGAGTACGCGCTGAAGCTGTGCCGCGCGCTGGGCTACGACATGAACACCGTCGAGTTCGCGATCAAGGACGGCGTGCCCTACGCGATCGATTTCACCAATCCCGCGCCGGACTTCGACGTGGTCTCGCTGACCGAGCACTACTTCCCGTGGGTTGTGAACAAGATGGCGGATCTGTGCATCGACCTGGCGCTGGGCAAGCGCAAGCAGGAAAAGGTCGAGGCGCGCTGGGATCGCCTGCTTGAGGCCGGGATGCTACCGATCGGCGGTGAGGCCGCGCCCAAGGCCAGCACGAGCAGCCGCCGCAAGAGCGCGACCGCTGAAGCTAGCCCGGAGACGCCCGCTGCTCCGGCGAAATCGCGGCGCGCCAGCAAGGCCGCCGAAGCTTCCACTGCTGAGCCCAAGAAGCGCAACCGCAAAAAGACCGAGCAGAGCGCCGAGGTTGGCGCGCTCAACACCGACAGCGATCAAGTAAGCTCGTAGAAGGCCCAGCCTCACGCGACCGTTGAGGCACATCGCAGAGGCGAGCGCTGATTAGATTGCGGCTCGTCTCTGTGCTAGAGGAAGGACTATCATGGTGATATCTGAGGCGATCAGCTACTACCATAGCCTGCTCGACGACGACTCGGCCCGCGAAAACCAGCGCCTACTGGACGACGGGCAGCAGCGAGCGGGTCTTTTCTTCGGCACGCGTCCGCTGGCCACGGTGCTGCGTCCGCGTCTGCTTACCTCGCAGCAGTACGAACATCTCCGCCAGGTCAGCGAGCTGGTCGCCCTTGCCTCGCGCCAGGCGCGCGCCTACGCGCTGGAAGATCCGGCCACCCGCGATCTGATGGCGTTCACGCCTGGTGAAGACGCGCTGCTAGAGATCGATCCCGGCTACACCGAGCCGAGCGCTTCCTCCCGCCTCGACTCGTTCTTCGACAACGATACCAACACGCTCCAATTTGTGGAGTACAACGCCGAAAGCCCCGCCGCGATCGCGTATGAGGACGTGCTATCGGATGTGTTCATGGAGCTGCCGATCGTGCAGGCCTTTGGGCAGCGCTACAACGTCCGCCCGATCCCGGCCCGGCACCGCATGTTCCAGGCGCTGATGGACGCTTTCCGCGAGTGGGGTCGCGCCGACGAGCCACGTGCGGCGATCCTCGACTGGGCCGGCCTGCCGACGCACTCTGAGTTTGTGCTGTTCCGCGATTACTTTACCGAGCAGAAGCTCGACACGATCATCTGCTCGCCGGAAGAGCTGGAATATCGCGATCGCACGCTGTACGCGCAGGGCAAGCCGATCAATCTGATCTACCGGCGCGTGCTGACCAGCGAGTTTCTCGGGCGCTACGGCGATCAGGCGCTGGAGCATCCGCTGGTGCAGGCGTGCAAAGACGGCACGGTCTGCCTGGTCAACAGCTTCCGCACCAAGCCGCTGTACAAGAAGATGATCTTTGGCCTGCTGAGCGATCCCGAGATCATGGACGCTGCCGGCATCGACCGCGACACCCAGACGACGCTAGCCAAGCATATTCCCTGGACGCGGCGCGTCAAGCCCGGCACAACCACCTACGAGGGCCAGGAAGTCGATCTGCTGGCGTTTACGCTGGAAAACCAGGATCGGTTATTGCTCAAGCCTAATGATGAGTACGGCGGCAAGGGCATCACGATCGGCTGGGAAACGAGCCCCGAGGAGTGGCGCGGAGCCGTCGAGGCGGCACAGCACGATCCGTTCGTGGTGCAAGAGCGCGTGAATATCGCCTACGAGGATTATCCGTCGGTCCAGGGCGGCATGCTGCACATTGGGCGGCGGCTAGTCGACACAGATCCGTATCTGTTTGGAACCAGCGTCGAGGGCTGCCTGACACGGCTTTCGACGGTGACGCTGCTTAACGTCACGGCAGGCGGCGGCTCCACAGTGCCGACACTGCTAATCGAAGCCAAAGACGCCGACGAGGCGTCGCGTTCATAGCCAGCAGCAAGGGAGGGTATGATGAGCTACTTTGATCCTCACAGTCCCGACTTTCCGTTTACGCTCGGCATCGAGGAAGAATATCAGATTATCGATCCCGAGACGCGTGAGCTGCGCTCGTATATCACGCAGATTCTAGAGCAGGGGCGGCTGGTGCTGCAAGAACAGCTCAAGCCCGAGATGATGCAGTCGGTGGTCGAGGTTGGCACGCATGTGTGCCGCACCGCCGAGGAGGCCCGCGCCGAGATCGTGCGGCTGCGTGGCGCGATCGCCTCGCTGGCTGCCGACCAGGGCCTGACGATCGCGGCGGCTGGCACGCATCCGTTCTCGTCGTGGCAGACGCAGGAGATCTACCCGCACGAGCGCTACTACGGCGTGGTCAACGAGATGCAGGATGCCGCGCGCCAGCTGCTGATCTTCGGCATGCATGTGCATGTCGGCATGCCGGATCTTGAGCTTGGCATCCAGATCCAGAACGTGGCGCGCTACTTCCTGCCGCATCTGCTGCTGCTTTCAAATAGCTCGCCTTTCTGGATGGGCCGCCGCACCGGCTTCAAGTCGTATCGCTCCGTGGTCTTCAACAACTTTCCGCGCACCGGCATTCCCAGCAAGTTCACCTCGCTCGCCGAGTTCAACAGCTATGTCGATCTGCTGGTCAAGACCGGCTCGATCGATAACGGCAAAAAGATCTGGTGGGACATTCGGCCCCATCCGGTCTTCGGCACAATCGAGGTGCGTATCTGCGATCTGTGTACGCGCGTCGACGAGACGATCGCGATTGCGGCGCTGGTGCAGGCGATCTTTGTCAAGATCTACAAGCTCTTCACCGATAACATGACCTTCCGGATCTACCGCCGGGCGCTGATCAACGAGAACAAATGGCGCGCCATGCGCTACGGTCTCGACGGCGATCTGATCGATTTTGGCAAGCAGGAATCGTGTAAGGCGCGCGAGCTGCTGACCGAGCTGGTTGAGTTTGTAGACGATGTGGTCGACGATCTCGGGTCGCGCAAGGCCGTCGAGTATGTGCATCGCATCCTGGAAGAAGGTACCAGCGCCGATCGTCAGCTCGCCACCTACGAGCGCACCGGCGATCTCAAAGATGTCGTCGATCAGCTCGTGCGCGAAACGCTGGAAGGCGTGCCGGTGAACGGCAAAGTACAAACCGTGTAAGAACCTAGAACCCAGAACCTAGAACCTAACGAAAGAACAAGGGAACAAGAGAACAAAAGACCAAAGCAAGTACCGCTGATTCCCCTTCGCCTGCCGCAGCGGGAGAAGGGGAAGGCCGAAGGCCAGGGGATGAGGGCCAAAAACGGAAGGACACGCACACCTACAAGTGATGCGTGTCCTTCGTGTTTGTGTCGTGCTTCAATCTTGTTTGTTCGAAAAACCCTACGCCTGCGCCGGCTTCAGGTAGCGCGTGAACCAATCGATGATGTGGCCCATGCGGTTGACGCGGCGCTGCGGCTGTCCGGCGCGCGGCAGCTCGTGGCCCTCGTCGGGGAAGCGCACAAACTTCACAGGCACGCCCAGCATCACCAGCGCCGTGTAGAGCTGCTCGCCCTGCTCGATCGGGCAGCGATGATCCTTCTCCTGGTGCAGGATCAACGTTGGCGTCTTGACGTTCTGCACATAGCGCAGCGGCGACTTCGACATCAGCAGCTCTTCGTGGGTCCAGGGCAAGCCGCCGTACTCGTCGATGCTGAACTCCGCGCCGACATC
>JAFAYS010000206.1 GCA_019240175.1 Chloroflexota bacterium
CAGGAGCAGCCCGCTGCGCTTGGCCAGGCCGCGCTGATCGGTTTTGCCGAGCCGCGAGCGCACGTCATCTTCGACCAGACGGCGCATGCCGCCCAGCTCACGCATGGCGTTGAAGTAGCCCACCAGCGTCATGTAGGGGTCGGCGGCCTTGCCGTAGCGTTCATACAGCCGCTGGCTGGCCGCAAGATAGGCGACATACACGCGGATCAGCACCGCCTTGAGTCGCTTGCCCGAGGCGCAGATCCCGAGGTACTTGCGCCCCGGCGTATCAACGCTGGCCTGGCGCTGGCGGGCAAAAAAGGTGTCGTCGGCGTCGAGGCCCTGCGGCGGAAACACCGCGACCTTGTGCAGGAAGAGCGCCTGCATCTGATCCGCTGCCCGGCGGATCGTGGCGGTGGACGCGATCACTTTGGGACGAACCCGCAGCCCGCCAACCTCCCATGATGCCAGATGATCCACACCCGTCTCATACAGCCCGACGAGCGTGCCCAGCGGCCCACTGATCAGGTGCAACTCATCCTGAATAATCAGATCCGGCGGGCGCAAGGGGCCATGCGGGCGACTCTGCGCGGCAGGGAGGCCATCCTTCGGTGGATGACGATCGGCGTCCTCGATCTCGGGCGAGCGAAAGCCATGCCGCTCACAGTAGCCGTCGACCTGGCCGAAGAGCATCTGCACCGGGCCTTTCCACGGCATCTGCGCGAACTTGTCGACGGTGGCGATCAAGAGCGCGGGCAGGCGGCGGTAGATCTCTTCATCGACGACCAGCACGGGCAGCCCTTCGCCGGGTGCCTGCCGCGCGCTGAACGGGCAATCGCCCAGCTTATCACCGCAGTAGAGCAGCGTGCGGCCAGCGGTTTTATTGACCATCACATGTTTGCCGGCGTCGATCGTGGCACCGCACCAGGGGCAGTGCGTAAGCTGGTGCGGTGAGCCGCTGCCACCGAAGACGCTCGGCTGACCACCATCGCGCTTGAGGGCTTCGGCACTGCGTTCGGTCGTATTGGGCGTGGTGCGCTCTCCCACCCAGAGACCGATGCGGAACGGCGTGGTACCCCAGCGCAGATCGCCGTGGGCCACGGCTGATCGGCGAATGGTCTCGCAGGCGCAGATCAAGGCGGTAGCGCGCTGAAATTGCTGGAGGGTGAGCAGCCGCAGGGTGTAACGCATCAGCACCGCGACGCCTTCCATGCCCGATCGTCCCGCGACCACACCCTGCAAGCGGCGAATGCCGAGCGTGTAAGCCGTCAGACCAAGATAGGCTTCCGTCTTGCCGCCGCCGGTGGGAAACCACAGCAGATCGGCCAGCGCGTCGCCGTCGCCGGTGCGATCCGCGTGGCGCACGTCGGTGAGCGCGGGCAGATTGAGCAGAATAAAGGCCAGCTGAAAGAGTCGCCATGAGCGCTGGGCCGGCAGATCGACCTCGTCAATGGTGACGGTGCGGCCTCGCCGTCGCTCCTCGGCCCAACGGGTATGGATGCGCTGCTGCCACATGGCCTGGTTCATGAACCGAAAGGCCTCTGCCGCCTGGGGGTTCGCGTCGAGCAGCGCAATGCCGGCGGCGATCCGGTCGCGGGCCACCACGCAGCGGTCAAGCACCTCCTCGGCGACACCGGCGTAGTCGGCGAGGCGGGCGGCAGGATCAGTGATGCGGGCGCGCTGCCGGGCGATCCATGCGCTGTAGGCCGTGAGCAGCGGCTGGAGCGCAGCGGTGAAGCTGCCGTTGGGCAGGCTGGCAAGGGCGCGCATGTCCAGCTCGACGTCCGCGACCGCGGGCAGGTCGTCGCTGGTGGGGCTGATCGTCGGGCCAACTTCGTAGCTCGGCACGACGCGCGTGATGATCTCGGTGGCATACGTTGGATCGGCGGGGAGTACCGCAGCATGGACGGCCACGCCGTGCCCGACGGCAAACTCAACCTCGTGGCGGTACAGCATGGCCATCGCCTGGTCTTCTGCTTCCGCAACCGCATCGGCGGCGGGAGGTCGCTGGAGATCCACCCGGCGACGGAAGATTGGTGCGCCATCCGTGGCGGCCACGCGCAACTCAGGCTGAAAGATCCAGGCGGTATCGCGGCTGCGTTCGGGCTCGTCCTGATCATTGACCAGAAACACGGTGACGCTCCAGCAATCGCCCATGCGGCGCACGGCGGCGCGCACGCGCACCTCGGGCTGCTCCGAGTCGGGGCTCCACACCTCCCGCGCACCATCTGTGAGTGTGAAGGCGCGAATCTCGCCGCCCATGGGCTGGCGCTTCCATACGGTCAGCGGCTTTTCCGCCTGTGCCGTCGTCAGCGTCTCGCTCTTCACGCGGCTGTAGCGGCCCCAGTGGGCGGAGATGCGCAGCTCGGTGGTCGCGCCGTCGACGGTGCAGGAGAGACCGAATGAGGAGGGAAACATGCTCGACGCCTGGCTCGTGCCCACATCGACCGGCCCGTCGTCGGGGGCGTCTTCGCCGGTAACGAGCAGGTCATCCAACTCCTCCTGGACGATCTGCTGCTGCCGGGGCGCGAGCATTCCGACGAGGTAGCGGTCGCGAACGCTGCGATCCGTCAGCTCTTCGTCTTCCCCGCCCGCTGGTCCGAGCAGATCGGCAAGCACCAGCTGCTCTAGCTCATCGCGGATGGCGGACGGCGAGGGCGGTTGGAGCATGACTGGATCTATGGTCATTGGTTTCCTCTACGGCTAGGAACGAATCATCGGTGAATAGCTGATGAATGTCAGTATGCCGAACCTGTGATCGGCGCTCGTCTGATCTGGTCTACTCACGCTTGAAGAACTGCCCTATTTGCGGTA
>JAFAYS010000222.1 GCA_019240175.1 Chloroflexota bacterium
CGGTGCGGTCCAGACGTGAACCGGGCTCGCCGAAGGGATTGGGTATGAAGCGCTCAGCCGTCAGTGCCGGACGATTGAGATAGCCGCGCGCCAGGCCGTCGCCGCCGATGTACAGCTCACCAGGGATGCCGATCGGTACCGGCTCCATCGCCGCGTCGAGTAGATAGATTTGTGTGTTGGCAACCGGTCGTCCGATTGACGGCGCGCGCAGATCGTCGCGATCCAGCAGCGCCCAGGTCGAGTAGGTGGTGTCTTCGGACGGCCCGTACAGATTGAAGACGCGCTCGATATGTGGTCGCTGGTATAGCTGCTCGACGATACGGCGCGGCAGTGGCTCGCCGGCCAGATTGACCGTGCGCACCGAAGCGGGGATGCCGTCGCTCCGCAGCAGCTCGGCGATCGCCGACGGCACGGTGTTGATCAGCGTCACGTCGGCGGCATTCGGCAGCGCCGGCAGATGCAACGCGTTCTCGGCCAGAATCACGCTGCCGCCCCAGCTCAAGGGCACGAAGATCTCGAAGACCGACAGATCGAAGCAGATCGAGGTCGCCGCTAGCACGCCCGCGAGCTCGGCCTGCGAAAAGATCGTCCGCGCCCAGTGCATCAGCACGACTGCGCTGCCATGCGCGATCGCCACGCCTTTGGGCACGCCGGTCGAGCCGGATGTGTAGATGATGTAGGCCAGATCTTGTGGCGTGGTCGCGCGACGGAGTGGCGGCAGCTGCGGTGCGATCGTGGCTTCCCAGCCGGGATCGAGACAGATTCGGCGGGTGCTGTGACCGCTGCCTGCCGGATCGAGCCGCTCGATCAGCCGCTCCTGGGTGAGCAGCACCGCCGCGCTGGTGTCGTCGAGCATGAACTGTAGGCGTTCGGCGGGATAATTGGGATCGAGTGGGACGTACGCGCCGCCCGCCTTGAGGATTGCCAGCAGCCCGACGATCATCTCAAGCGAGCGCTCCATGCACACACCGACCAGCGTTTCCGGCCCGATGCCCAGGTTTTGCAGGTGCCGCGCCAGCAGATCGGATTGGCGGCTCAGCTCGCCATAGCGCAGGCTGCACGTGCCATCGGTTAGCGCGATCGCGTCGGGCGTGCGCTCAGCCTGCGCTGCGAAAAGATCATGCAGCAGCTGCTCGCCCGGTACATCGATCGTGGTGGCGTTCCAGGCCACGAGCAGCTGCTGGCGCTCGGCCTCAGGCAGCAGCTCTAGCGCAGCGATAGGCTGCGCCGGATCGGCGGCGATGCTGCTCAGCAACCGTTGGAAATGCTCGGCCAGTCGCGCGATCGTGTCGGCGCTGAACAGATCGCTGGTGTACTCGAAGTAGCCCTCGATCGTGTCGGGGCGCTCAAGCAGCTCAAGCGTGAGATCGAACTTGACGTTCTGGCTGTCGGCGTCGAGCGGCTGTAGCTTGAGCGGCCCGCGATCGTAGCTGGGCGTGGCGGCTTTGTTGAGCGCAAAGGTGACCTGAAACAGCGGCTGGCGGCTGAGATCGCGCTCGGGCTGAAGCGCCTCGACCAGCATCTCGAAAGGCAGATCTTGATGCGCATAGGCCTGCATCGCCAGTTCGCGCGTACGACCGAGCAGCTCACGAAACGATGGATTGCCCGATAGATCCGCGCGCAGCACCAGCGTGTTGATGAAAAAGCCGATCATGGCCTCGGTCTCGGTGCGGCTGCGATTCGAGACCGGCGTGCCCACGACGATATCGTCCTGGCTGCTGTAGCGCGCGAGCAGCGTTTGGAAGCCGGCTAGCACCGTCATGAACAAGGTCGTGCCGGCCTCGCGGCTGAGCGCCCGCAGCGCCTCCGTCACGTTCGCCGGGATCTGCAACGCGTGACGCGCGCCCTGGAACGACTGGACCGCCGGACGCTGGTAGTCGGTCGGCAGCTGAAGCGTCGGCAGATCGGCCAGATGTCGCCGCCAGTAGCCGAGCTGCTGCTCTAAGATCTCGCCGGAAAGCCATTGGCGCTGCCAGACCGCATAGTCGGCGTACTGGATCGGCAGCTCCGGTAAAGGATTGGCCTGGCCGGCAGCGGCGGCGGTGTAGAGCGTCACGATCTCGTGGATCAGCACATCCAGCGAGCGGCCATCCGCCACGATATGATGCAGCGTCAGCAGCAGCACATGCTCGGTCGAATCGAGCCGCAGCAGCGTGGCGCGCAGTACCGGCCCGGCGATCAGATCGAAGGGCTGCTGCGCCTCAGCGGCGGCGTGCTCATGCGTGGCGGCATCGCGCTCGGTGATCGGCAGGTGGCTTAGATCGACGAGCGGCAGCGGCACTGGCTGAGCGGGTGTGATACGCTGCGCCGGCTGTCCATGCGCATCCTGGCTGAAGGTCGTGCGCAGCACTTCGTGGCGAGCAACCACGCCCTCGAGCGCCCGGCTCAGCGCCACGCGATCCAGCGGGCCGCTCAGCCGCACCGCCAGCGGGATGTTATACGAAACGTTGCCGGGCTCAAGCTGATCCAGGAACCACAGCCGCTGCTGCGCGAACGAGAGCGGCGCGCTGTCCGATGGTGGGCGGCGCGGAAGCGCTTGTTGCTTGGGCGCGGCCTCGTTCTTTTTGCGCAGCCGCAGGGCCAGCAGCGCGCGCTGCTGCGGCGTGAGATTGGCGGGCAGCCCGGCAACCGTTTTCGGCTCGGCGATTGTGGCGGCGGTCGTGGCCTGGCGCGGCGCGGCGGGAGTTAGATTGCGCAAAAACTGCTCAAGCGGATCGACGCTCACGCCGGCCACAAAAGCGATCGCGGCCTCACGTGAGGCGCTGGCAAGCTGCTCGTAGTGTGCGCGATCCGTGAGCAGCGCCTGGAGCGCAGCCAGCCACGGCGCAATATCTTGCTCCGGCATTTCAGGCGTCGCGATCTCGCTGCTGGCGGCGCTCTGGTGGTAGCGCTCGATCGGACGGACGGGCAGCACATACGGGACGCCGAGCTTGGCCTCGGGCAGGCCGCCGACGTCGCTGGCCAGCACCGGAATGCCGCGCAGCATCGCCTCGACCACGATCAGCCCGAAGGCCTCGGTCCACAGCGACGGCGCGATCAGAATCCGTGTCTGCGCCAGGATCTCATCGATGTCGTCGGCGGGCTGAAGCAGCCGAATGTTGGGTAGATTCGCCAGCGCCGCGCGATCCGCGTCGGTGGTGCCCCAGGTCGGCACGGCGGCAAAAGGCGCGTCGGGCAGCTGGCGGGCCAGATCGAGAAAGATCGGCAGGCCTTTGACCGCGCACGGATTGACCATCGTGATGTAGCCGTCGTCGAAGCGGCCATAGCGCGGAAACGGCCCTGCGCCATAGACCGGCGGCGAAACCACGATCGAGTCGCAGCCGCTCCAGCGTTTGACGTAATCTTTGAGAAACTGGCTGACCACGATGATGCCCGCCGACTGGCGCAGCAATTCCGTGCGCGACTCGCTGGGCAGGAAGCCATGCGGGCCGCACGGCAGCATCTGGCTGGTATGCGTCAGATAGATCACGCGCGACGGGCTGACTTTCAGCGCGGCTTCGAGCAAGGTCTGGCCGGGATCTTCCGACGAGACGATCGTCCAGGTCGGGTCGAACTCGCGGATCTGCTGCATCAGGTAGCCGCGAAACTGCGCCGCCTCGCGCACGGCATGCACTTCGACGCCGCCGTCGTGAAAGATGTCGGCGTGGGCCGTGGAGCCGCTGAGCGTGA
>JAFAYS010000230.1 GCA_019240175.1 Chloroflexota bacterium
CAAAACATTGTTGTGTTCGGCAGCGGCGTGCTGCTCCAATCGCTGCTGCGCGACGGCCTGGTGGATCAGTATGCGCTGCTGATCCATCCGCTGGTGCTGGGCGCAGGCCGCCGCTTGTTCGCCGACGATGGCACGTCTGCCGGGCTCCGGCTGATCGACAGCAAGACCACGGGCACTGGTGTAATCTTCGCCAACTATCAGCCCACAGCGCCAGGCGAGAGCGCGGCCTGAGTCTCGGCCTGGTCAGGTACTCGTCGCCGTCGACTCCTGCGCCTCGCCGGTTGGGCTGCTCAGTCGGGCGATTGTGCCGAGCGCTGTAGCGCACAATGTTTCACGCTCGCCGTCGCTAACGAAAAGATCGCAGCGGCACACGGCCTGGCGTTTGCCAGTGGCGATCACGCTGGCGCGGGCGATCAGCGTCTGGCCTTGCGCGGGCTTGATGTAGTTAATCTTGTACTCTGAGGTCACCACGGCAGGACCCAGCACCGAGCCGCCGGCAAAGGTTAGGGCGTTATCAGCAGCATAGCTCAGCACACCACCGTGTACAAAGCCGTGCTGCTGCAACAGCTGGGGCCGGATCGGAATCACGAGCTCCGCCGTGCCCTCGGCAAAAACGGTAAGCCGTGCCTGTAGCAATGCGCTGAACGGCTGCGCGGCCAGAATCTGCTCGCCAAGCTCCAACATAGTCGCCATACGATCTCCTTGAACGCTTGGCAGCAAGATACCCCAAGCCAGGCGATCGAACAACCACTCAAGTGCTTATGGAAGCCCGGTCATCAAAGGCAAATGTAAGCGGCAGGTGCGACGTGGTACACTGGTTACAGCATCCCCGCAGCGATCACGAAACGTTCTTATGTAAACAGAACACGTGAGGATCGATCGATGAATGATGTACCCACTACCTCGGCTCTACGCCGGGGATTCTTGGCCGGCGTGATCGGCAGCCTGTGCTGTCTTGGGCCGACCGCGGCGCTGCTGCTGGGCCTCGGCTCGTCGTCAGCGCTTTTCAGCCTTCAGTTCGATCAATCCTGGGCGCTGGGATTCAGCCTGGTCGTGCTGGCGGGCGGCATGCTCCAGGCCCTGCGACGATCGCGCTCCGGCGCGGTGTGCAGGGTCGCGCGCTGGCGCTCGCCGCTGATGATGGCGCTGAGCTTCGCGATCTCGTACGCGCTGCTGGGTGTGCTGCTGCCGCTCTTCGCCGCGCGACAGGAGCTAGCGGCTGAGGTTGTAGCAAATCGCGAAACCGCTCACGTAGCGAGCATCGCGGCTAATGTCGGCGGTCAGACCCAGCCGATCGCGGCACCGGCGGAGAACAAAGCGCCCGAGCTGCGCCGCCTGACGATGATCATCGAGAAGATGAACTGCCCGCCCTGCGCCGCCAAGGTTCACAATCGGCTGTCGCAAAAGCCGGCGGTGCGTGAGCTGCGCGCCGAAGCCTACAACGAAGAGGTCGTCGTCACCTACGACGCCAGCCTATCGAGCGGCGAGCAGTTGATGAAGCTGTTTCCGCGCCAGTACGGCCTGTTCTTGATCAGCGATGTGCCAGTTCAGTAAGACAATCTCTTGAAAGGCCATTCCGTAGAAGACGATCGAATCCAGGCGCTGATCGCCGAGCGGCTGGTGCTGAGCGGAAAAACGATCCGCAACCACGTATCGAATATCTTCAGCAAGCTTCAGGTCGCCGATCGCGCCGAGGCGATCATGCATGCGCGTAACACCGGACTGCGCTAGCCTTCGTCCTTACCAAAAACGCGCTCCAACACATGTTGAGTCATCGCCGCGTAGAGCGTACGCAGCTCAGGCTCGATCCCCGCTGGTGCCGTGCCCAGCTGCCGCAGCAGACCGGCCTCGACCTCAGGAGCCGCGATCGTCACCGTGAGCGCGGCGAGATCCGGTCCTGCCTGATAAAAGGTGTCGAGCAGATCGGCCAGCGCTGGCGCGGCCTCAACCTCAGCGAGCGACTGGTCGGCGGAAGAGGCCAGCGTGGCGGCGCGGCGGCTGCGCAGCGCTGCGATCAATTGGTCGCGGGTTCGGCCTCGCAGATGAAAGATCAAGAACGGATCGTCGTCGAAGCGCTCACCGAGCAGATAATACACGGCGGCGATATGCTTGCAAGGATTCATGGCATCCGGACAAGAGCACTGCGTCTCGATGTCGCGCGCGCTGGCGGGAAAGAGCGTCACGCCCGCCGCCGTAAACGCTTCTTCGATCTCCTGGGGCATCTCGCCGTTCAGCAACGTCGCGGCAAAGACCGCCTGCTGCGCCATCGCGTCGATTGCGCGACTCCACTCGCCGTCAGTGAGCGGCGTGATCTTGAGACTGACCGTGTAGGGCGTGGATCGTGAGCCCTGCACTTTGGCTTTCACCCGCCCAACCGCGAGATCGATGCCGATCACCTGGCCCTGGCGGGCGTAGGTTTTGCCGCGCTGCAAGCGGCTACCGTAGCCAAACGTTTCGAGCACGCCGATCCAGCGCTTGGCCCACCACGAGCTGCCGAACGCGCCTTTGCGACTCTTGGCCTTGATCCCGCCCACGACCGGAATCGGCTGGGACGGCTCGTAGAGCCAGAATTCTTCGTCGTACTCATCCTCATCATACTCGTCGTACTCGTCGTCGTCTTCGAACTCGTCGTCGTACTGCTCGTAATACGGGCGTCGGCGCGGCATGTTAAACCTCCACGACATCGGCTCGGCGCAAAGCCACCAGATCGCGTAGCTGCTCGGTGCTCAGCTCAGTCAGCCAGCTCTCGCCAGCGCCCAGCACGCTCTCGGCCAGCGCGCGCTTGCCCTGGATCATCTCGTCGATATGATCTTCCAGCGTGCCGCCGCAGATCAGCTTATGCACCTGCACGTTGCGCGTCTGCCCGATGCGAAACGCGCGGTCGGTCGCCTGGTTCTCGACGGCGGGATTCCACCAGCGATCGAAGTGGAAGACGTGATTGGCAGCCGTTAGATTCAGACCGGTACCGCCCGCTTTAAGCGACAGAATAAACACGCGCGGGCCTTTGGGTGCCTGGAAGCGCCGCACCAGGTTGTCGCGCTCTTTGACCGGCGTGCCTCCATGCAGAAAAAGCAGATCGTCGAAAAAGGTCTCGCCCAGGTAGCGCTGCAACATGCTGCCCAGCTCGGCAAACTGCGTGAAGATCAGCGCCCGATCGCCAGCCGCGTAGACTTCTTCGAGCATTTCGGTCAGCCGCGCCAGCTTGCCGGATCGCGCCGGAATTGCGCTGCCGTCCTTGAGAAATTGCGCTGGATGATTGCAGACCTGCTTGAGATGCGTCAGCATCGCCAGCACCTGGCCGCGCCGCTGAATCTGGTTATCGTCAGATTCGGCCTGCTCGATCTCACGCAGCGCTTTCTGCACGACGGCCTCGTAGAGCGTGGCCTGCTCGGGCGTGAGCGGACAGTACACATTCATCTCCAGCTTCTCGGGTAGATCCGCGATGATCGTCGGATCGGTTTTGAGCCGCCGCAGAATGAAGGGCGCGCTCAGCCGCCGCAGCCGCTCGGTAGCAGCCGGATCAGCGGTGCGCTCGATCGGGCGGGCGAAATCGCGACGAAAGGCGGCCTCGCTGCCCAGGTAGCCGGGATTGAGAAAGCTCAGGATGCTCCACAGCTCGCTCAGGCGATTCTCGACGGGCGTGCCGGTCAAGGCAATTCGGTGCCGCGCGCCCAGCGCGCGCGCCGCCTGCGCCTGCTTGGTCGACGCGTTCTTGATATTCTGCGCCTCGTCCAGCACCAGCGTGTCCCAGCTCACGCTCGCCAGCGTTTGTTGATCGCGGGCCAGCAGCGGAAAGCTCGACAGCACAATGTCATGTTTGGCGACAGCCGCGGCAAACTCCTGGCCCTGACGCCGATCGCCGCCCTGGTGGATCATGACGCGCAGCCCCGGTGCGAAGCGGTTGATCTCGCGCTGCCAGTTGCCGATCACACTGGTTGGACAAACGATCAGCGAGGGTGCGCTCACGTCCAGTTGCTCGCGCTCGTGCAGCAGCAGCGCGATCGTTTGCGCGGTCTTGCCGAGGCCCATGTCGTCGGCCAGGCACGCGCCAAGGCCAAAGCGACGCAGAAAGGCCATCCAGGCAAAGCCGCGCTCCTGATAGGGCCGCAGCGTGCCGTTAAAGCCGGCGGGCACCGGCTGCGGCTCCAAGGACTGGCGCTCAGCTAGCGTATCCAGCAGATCGCGTAGCCAGCCCTCGGCGTCCAGGCCCGCAAACTCGACGCCGCCCGGCGTGCGATTCGTGCTGTCGCCGAGGCCCATGTGCAGCGCGTCGAGCAGCGAGACCGTATCGCCGCCGCGCTCAAAAAGCTTCAGCACCTGCTCGATGCGATCGGGATCAAGCGTGATCCACTGGCCGCGCACCTGCACCAGCGGCAGCTTCAGCTCAACCAGCCGCTCAAACTCGTCGCGGCCCAGCGGCTCGTCGCCGATCGTCAGCTCCCAGTTAAAACTTACCAGCCGCTCGAAGCTGAGCAGGCCCTTTTCGTTGGCCTTGGTCGTAGGCGATCCCGAGGCCTTGGCTTTGGCCTTGATCCTACCGCCCTGCCACCAGGCCGGGATCAGCACGCCGAAGCCGCTCTGCTCTAGCAGCGACACGGCCTCCTTGAGAAACGTGAAAGCTTCGAAGGTCGTCAGCAGCGCGGCCTCGGGGGCAGCCTGGCGCAAGCTCGCAGCGATCGGCGGAAAGATGCGCCCGGCGTAGCCCAGGCCAGTCAGCAGGCGCTCCTGCGGCTGATCGAAGCGCCGCTCAAGATAGGTGTAGCTTTGGCCTTGCTCACGCCAGATGCTGGCCGCCGGCACCAGCAGGCTTGGATCGTCGGTAGCCTGTAGCAGATAGGTCAGCCGCCAGGGATCGCTCTGATCCTCGGGCGGCTCAAGCCGAAAGGTAATGCGAAAATGCTCGTCGCCCGCGACGTTGCCCTGGCCGGCCCAGGCTTGCCAGCTTTTGAAAAGATCGTCGGCGGCAGGGCCGGAAAGCTTGAGGGTCGGATCGGGGCCGAGCAGCGCGCGCAGCCAGCTGCCAACCGGCGTCGAGGCTGTGTGTCTCGGATTGTACGGCAGCGTGCGAATCGTCGCATCGATCGCGGTACTCACGAAATCGTCGAGCAATGTACGTG
>JAFAYS010000635.1 GCA_019240175.1 Chloroflexota bacterium
CAGCAGCCCTGGGCCGATACGAGCAATTTGGAGCGCTGCCCGTACACGCGCGAGGCCCTGGCGCAGTTTCAGTGTGATCTGCAATCGGTGCGCTTTCTGCGGCTGGCGGCGGGCTCCCATATTCGCGAGCACAAAGATTTCTGGCTCGGCTTCGAGGACGGCGAGGTGCGCTTTCATATTCCGGTCTACACCAATCCCGACGTGGCCTTCTTTCTCAACGGCGAGCGCCTCGATATGCGTCCTGGCGAGTGCTGGTATCTGAATCTTAATCTCAAGCATCGCGTCGAAAACCACAGCAAAACCGATCGCGTCCACCTCGTGATCGACGCCTATGTCAACGACTGGCTGCGCGAGTTCTTCCCGGCTGAGATGCGCGACCTGCCGATCAAAGAGCGGGTCTAAAGAACCTAGAACCCAGAACCTAGAACCTAGGAACAAGCTAGTACCTTCATTCCCCTCGCCTGCGGCAGCGGGAGAGGGGATGTCGCGCTAGCGACAGGGGTGAGGGCCTGTACTTTTCTCACTCTCCTACCAACGAGCCTACGCAGAGCAAGAGTTTCCTAAACTCTCGGTTGTGATCTTCCTCCACGCCGTTCGTCATGGACCCAGCAGGACAAACTGGTAGCACCCAGGGCATACCACCGGCCCTTGGCGACGACTGCGACACTGTGTCATGATCCGGCCAGTATTTGCGCTCGCGCGTCTCCAAAGTGTTGTACCAAACGTGTGGGATATCTTGCTGGAGTTGTTACTATGTCTCTGCTCAAACGTCTCAACGCCGAACCTACGCCGCCGCCAGCCGCCGCGCCGACTCCTGCCGCGACGATGCCGGCAGCGGCTGCTCCTGCTCCGGCGCTCAATACACCGCCGGCAGCGGCTGCTCCCGCGCTGCAAACACCAGCCGCCGCTCCCAGCGCCGGCGTGGAAGTAGCCAACGATAGCGCCGGCAATGCCAAAATGCTTGAGCTGTCGCTGGCGATCACCGATCGTATTCTGGCGTCGTTTGGCTCGCAGACGCAGATCGAGCGCTCAGCAGAGACCGAGCGTCTGATCCAGGAGCGCTTCGCCAACTATTATCGCCAGAGCGGTGTCAATCTGGGGCAGGATCAGATCAAAGCGCTGTATGCGATGGTGATGACCGAGATCTATGGCTTCGGTCCAATCCAGAATCTGCTCGACGACGATACCGTGACTGAGGTGATGGTCAACGGCCCGCAGATGATCTATGCCGAGCGCAAAGGCAAGATCGTGCTGACCGATATCAAGTTCCTGGGCGATGATCACGCGCTCAAGATCATCGATCGCATCATTCGTCCGCTGGGCCGCCGCGTCGATCGCAAGTGGCCGATGGTGGACGCGCGTCTGCCCGACGGCTCCCGCGTCAACGCGATCATTCCGCCCTGCGCCATCGACGGCCCGACGATCACGATTCGTAAGTTCAGCAAGAGCAAGCTTCAGATCTCCGACCTGATCCGCTTCGGCTCGATGACCAAGGAGATGGCCGATTTTCTCCAGGCCTGCGTCGTCTCCAAGCTCAACGTCGTGGTGTCGGGCGGTACCGGCTCCGGTAAAACCACGCTGCTCAACGTGCTCTCGAACTTCATCCCCGAAGAAGATCGCATCGTGACGATCGAGGACTCGGCAGAGCTTAAGCTGGCCCAGGATCACGTGGTGCGCCTGGAAGCCAAGCCCGCCGAGGTTGACGGCACCGGGCGCGTAGCGATTCGCGACCTCGTGATTAACTCGCTGCGTATGCGTCCCGAGCGTATCGTCATCGGCGAGTGCCGTGGTGGCGAGGCGTTCGACATGCTGCAGGCCATGAACACTGGTCACGACGGCTCGCTGACCACGCTGCACGCCAACGCGCCCCGTGACGCGATCGCGCGTTTGGAAACGATGTGTATGATGGCGGGCATGGACATGCCGCTGCAGGTTATCCGTGAGCAGATTGCCTCGGCGATCAACCTGATCGTGCAGCAGACCCGTTTGCGTGACGGCTCACGTAAAGTCAGCGCGATCACCGAGGTACAGGGCCTGGAAAGCGGCACCGTGGTGCTTCAGGACATCTTCGTGCTTGAGGAAAAAGGTATCACGCCTGAGGGCAAGATGATCACCGAGCTGCGACCGACCGGCGTGCGGCCCAAGTTCACGCCGACGCTGGAGGCGAACGGCTTCAAGCTGCCGCCGTCGATCTTCGGCGCGGTCTTCCCTGGACGACGATAGGAAATTAAGAACCGAGAACCCAGAACCTAGAACCGAGGTAATCGGTTTTGGTTCTGGGTTTTTGTTCAAGTACAATATTCTTATTTGATTTTTAAAACTACAGTCTATAGTTAGCTATGGTGATGCTCGATATTAGCGTAGTATAGCTCAGCAAAACAGCATCTTTTCTGCTTTGTTCGCTTGTTCCTTTGTTCCTTTGTTTTCTTGTTCCTTTGTTTGTTCCCTTGTTCTCCGTTTGGTTCTTGGTTCTCGGTTCTCGGTTCTACAGTACATGGTATAATCGAAGCGCACGGGAGTTCTAACGGGAGTGGTGCGTGGCGAATATTCCGCAAACAATCGGCAACTATAAGCTTGAGCATGAGCTTGGACGCGGCGCAACCAGTCAGGTCTGGATGGGCCGGCATATTTTCTTGCACGAGCGTGCTGTTGCTGTTAAGCTGCTGCTGAGCCACGACGAAGAAAGTATTCTGCGCTTCTCACGCGAGGCTGAGCTCACCAGCGCGCTGCGGCATCAGCATATTATCCAGATCTACGACCACGCGACGCCGACCAACAGCTTTCCCTATACAGTGATGGAGCTGGTGTCGGGCGGATCGCTGCGCCAGCGCATCGAAAAAGTCGGCAAGCTGCCGATCACCGATGCGGTCTCGATCTTTCGCCAGATCGGCTCGGCGCTGGACTACGCCCACAGCCGCAACATTATTCATCGCGACGTGTCGCCGGGCAACATTTTGCTCGACTCAAGCGGCAATCGTGCGCTGCTGACCGACTTCGGCATTGCGCGGCTCCCCGATCAGCATCACACCAGCACCGACATCATCATGGGCACGCCCGGCTTCTTCTCGCCGGAGCACGCCCAGTCGGCGACAGCCGTGACAGCGCTCTCGGACCTGTATAGTCTGGGCGTGATCATGTACTTCATGCTGACCGGCCAGCTGCCTTGGGAAAGCCAGCCCCAGCATCCCGACTACCGCTTCGACGCGATCTTGCCGCTGGCCTATCGCGGCGTGGATCTGCCGGTCGAGATCGATCGGATCATGCAGACGCTGCTGGCGGTCGAGCCCAAGAAGCGCTTTCCCAGCGCGGGTGCGGCGATCGAGGCGTTGGAGCGGGCGCTCACCCGCTCCGGCATTGCGGTGAACGAGCAGCCGCTCGCCCTGAGCGATGCGACGACGATTCGCGCGATCAATACCGCGCCGTCGTTCCAGGGCATTGGCCTGGTCGATAGCGAAGTCGAGCAGGCGCTGGCGGCAGATCTGCTGCGCGAGCCCTTCGAGCGCTCGACAACCCGCGCCGAGCAGCTGCGCGATCCGCTGGTGCTGGCGCGCATTCTCGATGAGTGGAGCGGCCAGGGCAAGCGCTTTGAGTTCCGCAAGCCGCATCTGGGTCGCATTGTTAATCTGCGTGAGGTGCGCAGCCGCAACGTGTATTTCTATCAGCTCAACGTGCTCTTTGAAACGCGTACCGAGCCCAAGGATATTGAAGAGCCCGACGCGAACGCTCCCGATCTGCCGGTGCAAAAAGAAACGCCGCGCTGGCAGGTGCCGCTGCCGCCGCCGGTCGAGTTCGTCGATGATCCTGGTCGAGCCGAGGTGATTCCCGGCTCTGAGCGCGTAATCGCCTGTCCGCGCTGTGGTGGCGGTGGCTTCGAGCTTTGCTCCGAGTGTAAAGGCTCGCGGCGGGTGCTGGTTGCGCGCTCCGTGGCCGCCGGCGATGGCGACAGCGTCGCGCTGCACATGCAGCAAGTGGGGCCGGGTCGCACCGTGCCGAGTGGTAGTGGCGGGCAAGGCCAGCCGCGCAGCGGCTCCCCAACATCGGCTGCCGACCCGAGCGCTCAAACGACGCATGTCAAGCAGGTGCTGGTGCCGTGTACTGCCTGTGGCGGCATGGGCCAGACGAAATGCGAGCGCTGCACCGGCGAGGGCCGTTTGGTTCAGCGCCGTGCCTTCGAGTGGAGCCGTCGGGCAACCTCGGTCTCAAGCTACGACGATCTGCCGAATCTTGACGAGCAGCAGTTGCGTCAAGACTCGGAGGTGACGCTGGTGTATCAAGAGCGGCATATGAACGGTCTCAAGCGCGAGTGGGGCGCGGTTCCTGGCCTTAAGCGCTTGATCGAAGGCGTGCAGAAGGAGCTGAACACCGATACGCGCGTGGCCATGTCCGAGGTCACGATCCAAATGATCCCGTACACCGAGGTGCGCTTGGATATGGGTCATCAAGAAGTCGCGATCGAGGGCGAAGTCGAGGAGCGACGCGGCGATGATAGCGTACATCTGGTGCAAATCTATGGCTTTGAGAACCAGGTCAATATAGGTAGCTTTGGCTATGACGGGCACTTGAAATTACTGCTGTTTTGGAGTATGTTGGCAACAGTCGCGGTCGTTCTTTTGATCGCCGCGCTGTTGATTCCGGTGTTTTTGTAAGTCTGGCTGATCATTTCCCCCACCGATCAGCCTCGGTGCTTTCAAAACGTGTCCACGCCCCCCAACAGTCCCCCCCAGACATAGGACTGGCGACGCGCCTGATTTGGTTCGGTCAGCCCGTAACCTTCAGGTAAGCCGAGCTATTTAGTGAGTGTGCAATTGTGTCTTATTCTGGAATCGAGTGACTCAGGAGGATCGTATGGCACTGTTTGTACCGCAACCCCCCGCTCATACTTCCCCCCGCACTCCGTTTATTGGCGATCCAGATACTGGACTGCTGCATCTAAGTGATTGTGCGGCACGGCCAACCCAGGGCATTGCCTTTCGGGATCGGCAAGCAGCTGCGGCGCAGGGCTTTGACTACTGCTCTTGCGCGGCACCGCCACTTGTAGCTTCGGCAGACCGGATTCGAGCATTGCTGGCCACGACGGTTCCGTCGGCGCTAGCACTGCGTATCGGAAGTTAGCAGCGACCACTAGACACTGCACAAATATCAGAGCGGGTGAAGCTTTCGCGTGAGTCACGTCGAGTGCTTCGCCCGCTCTGTATTTAAGGCCACAATCGATTGAAACGGCAGCTGCTCTCGATGTTTGTGCTAACGACTCCCGATCAACAGGCCGAGCCAGGCGACGCAACCGCCCAACAGCGGCTGAGCAAGCAGATTCACGATCGCGTGACGGCGCTGAGCTTGCCGCCACAGCTGGATCGTCTCGAAGGCGAACGACGAAAACGTTGTGTACGCGCCACAAAAGCCGATCCCAAACAGCAGATTCAAATCTTCAACCGGCCAGCCGGGATGTCGGCCCAGCAGTCCGGCCAGCAATCCCAGCAGAAAGCTACCGCTTAGATTGATCGCGAAGGTGCCCAGCGGAAATGTCGTGGTGATGCAGCGGTGAATGATGCGACCGCCATGATAGCGGCAGAGCGCACCCAGTGCGCCGCCCAGCGCCAGCAGCAGATAGCTCACGCTTGCCTCCGTTGGCCTAGCCAGGGGCTGAGTGTGAGCGTCATGCCAACGCCAAGCGCGACGGCTGCGAGGCCGCCCACCAGCGACAGCGCCTGATATGCCAGCGCCGTTGTTACGCGTCCGGCTTGCAGCAGCCGCACCGTCTCGACGCTGAACGTGGAAAAGGTT
>JAFAYS010000343.1 GCA_019240175.1 Chloroflexota bacterium
AGCCGCTGTTGAGCTTGTCGGTTGTCAAGAAGCTGGTTCCCGCGAAAGCCGCCTCCATGCCCAGCGCGCGATCCAGCTCGATCGGATGGCCGCACGACTCGTGGATTTGGAGCGCGGTCTGCTGGCCGTCCAGGATCAGCGTCGTCACGCCGGCGGGGCACTGCGGCGCGGAGAGCAGCGCGACGGCCTCCTCAGCAATGCGCCGCGCGTTGTTCGGCAGATCGTACTCGCCGGCCAGCTCCCAGCCCTTGGTCATCCAATGGCTGAACGAGTTGGGATACGATCGCACCTGAACCTCGCCGCCGCCGACAGCTGTCGCCTCTAGATTCAGGCCGCTCTGCGTGATCACCTGCTCGATGTACGAGCCGTCGGTCGAGGCAAAGACCTTCTCTTCACGCCAGGCGCTGAGACTACCCTGCACGATCGCGATTCCGGAAACTGACTGCGCCTCCTTGTGGGCACGCAGCAAATAATCAAGCTTTTCGTCAAGAGAAACACGAAACGGGTCGCGCTCGATCGGCGTCTCATAGCGATCCTGGATCGCTTTGACCGGCGCGAGCACCACCGCGCCTTTGCCCACACGTGCGCTGGCCTTAGCGATCGCGACAGCCTTGGCCGCCACCCGATCGATCTCGTCAGGCGTGACAGTGCTGCTGGCGGCAAAGCCAAACGCGCCATCAGCGACCACGCGAATGCCGAAGCCGTAGCTCTCATCCTGCAGCAGCCCGTCGACAATCCCGTTCTTGGCGCTCATCTCCTCGATCCGGCGGCGCACAATTCGCACATCGGCGTAGGTCGCGCCCTGGTTCTGGGCAGTGTTGAGCGCGCGGTCCGTGTAGTCTCTCATCAATCATCTTCCTTTGGACGGATTATTTGGATCGCAGTCATCGCCAACCAGATGTCAGCAGCTTGCTACTTCGGCTCCTCGACTGTTAGGGCATCGCCGAGCCGTACCGTACCGGTCGCCAGCACACGCGTGAGCATCCCACGCCGATCACGCAGCTCTTCCTTGAGACCGGAGCGAACGTTTTCCAGCTCGCCGCAGACGGTACATGGCCCGGTCACTTCCAACAGCGCGTCACCGATCCGCACGTACTGGCCCGGCTGAAGCGTATTCACATCCAGGCCGCGAATCGTCAGATTCTCGTTGAGCTCGCCGGGCTGAAGCTCGACCGATTGAAGCGTTGCCTCGTCCACCAGCAGCACCTGCCGTTTCGATCCGGCGCGAGCTTTGCGATCGTCTTTCAGCCCCCAGTCAGCGATAATTTCAGTTTCGGTCAGCGGCAACATCGGCGTGTGTCGCTGCTGCGAGATAAAGATGCCGGAAACCTCGGCTTGAGCGGTTGTCATAGCGTACTCGTCTCGATATGCATAACAAAGCGCGTGCTACAATCGATTGTAGCACGCCTTCGCAAATCAGGGCTCTTAACCGCTAGACGTAGCGCATAGCCTCTTCCGCCCCATCCACCGTCACCGGCTCGGGATCGCGCATCTGCCGCGCACCGGCCAGCAGCATATCTTGCACCAACACCAGCACCGCCGAGCGTAACGACTCCGGCAAGCGGGACCAGGCCTCAAGCCGCTGCCGCCGATCCGGGATCGCCGCGATGCGTTGAATCAGGATCGTGGTATCTTCGCTCGGCGTATCCAGCTCACCGGTCGCCACCAACATATCCTCGCGAGGAATGCCCAGCACCTGCTCCAGCTTGCGCAGCGTTTCCTGGCGTGGCCGCGTAATGCGTCCGCTCTCGACCATGCCCGTGTAGCCAGTGGACATGCCGATCGCCTCATCGACCTGCGCTTGGGTCAGCCCGCGCGCTTCACGCGCCTGCTTGACCAGCAGCGCCAGCGATTTGATCGGTGCGACCAGATCATTGGTTTCGAGGACGGGTCGCAGATAGCCGATCGCGCGCAGCAGCGTTTCCTCGCTGACATGCAGCTCGCGCGCCAGCGCGGAGAGTACCGGTGGTGACGGCGTTGCGATTCGTCCATGCTCAATATGTGCAATATATGCGGAAGAGACACCCACACGAGCGGCTAAGCTGCGCATCGTATAGCCCAGCGCCGTCCGACGTTGAGTAACAAGCTCTGCTAACGAAGAAAACATGCGCGTGTGCCAGTCACTACAGCTTAGGGGGTGTTCG
>JAFAYS010000399.1 GCA_019240175.1 Chloroflexota bacterium
GGTCAACCGCGCGCCAGTCGATATCGATGCCGCGCACGGCAAGCTGCCCAAGCGCCGACATCAGCATCAGCCAGTCGGGCTGCTCGGCGTGGCCCGACAGCGAGGCCAAGATCAGATAGCTCGAATCATTAGGCACGATGCGCTTGATCGTGTTGGTCAGCGTCGGGCGCGGCCCCATCTCGACAAAGATGCGATACTGCTGCGCAACCAGACACTCGATGCTTTGCTGGAACTGCACCGGCTCTAGCAGATGCCGCACCCAATAGTCGGCTCCGAGCTGATCCGGCTCGGCCAGCGTGCCGGTAAGATTGGCAACCAGCGCGAATCGAGGCGGGCTGTAGCTGACTGACGCGGCGATCGCGGCGAAATCGTCGACGATCGGGCGCATGGCCGGCGAGTGAAACGCGTTCGAGATCGGCAGCGGACGGAAGGAGATTTCAGCCCGCTGAAGCTCTTCGCCCAATGCTTGTAGCGCCGTCTTGGCCCCGCTGACGATCACCAGGCTGGCGCTGTTATAGCTGGCGACCGAGATCGCGCCGTTGAAGCGCGCGAGATGCTCGTGGACGACCGCCGCCGGAGCCAGCACCGCCGCCATCGCGCCGTCTTTGGGCAGCCGCTCCACCAGCTTGGCGCGATACGTGACGAGCTTGAGCGCATCCGCCAGCGAGAAGACGCCGGCAACACAGGCCGCGCAGTATTCACCCATGCTGTGGCCCAGCACAACGTCCGGCTTCACACCCCACGAGATCCAGAGCTGCGCCAGGGCATACTCGATCGCAAACAGCGCCGGCTGCAGCCGCCAATCATCCTCGGGGAGCACCGGATCGCCAGGCGCGGGATACAAATAGCTGAGCAGCGGCACGTCGACATGCGACGCCAGCAGCCGCTGACACTCGTCAAGCGTGGCGCGGAAGACCGGATGCGACTCGTACAGCTCGCGTGCCATCTGCACATACTGTGGACCCTGGCCGGTGAAAACAAACGCCACCGGCTCCGCGCGACCCGTCACTTCGCCACGCCACAGCAGGCTTGTCTCTTGCCCGCTGATCACCTGTGACAGCAGGCTAGCGGCAGTCTCGCTGGTATCGGCGACGAGCGCCAAACGCTGGCTCAGATGCGCGCGACCGCGATTGGCCGTGTAGCACACATCCGCGAAAGCCGACGGCTCGCCGCTCGCCAGGATCTGGCTAAAGCGCTGCGCTTGCTCGATCAGCGCTCGCTCGTCACGGCCCGACAGCATCAGCATGTGGTGCGTGCGATCTTGCATCGGTTCGCGATCTGCCGGCTTTGACGGAGCTTCCAGCACGGCGTGGGCGTTGGTGCCGCCAAAGCCAAACGAGCTGACGCTGGCAAAGCGCCGATCGCCCGATGTGTCCCAGGATCGCGCCGTGAGCACAACCTCTAGCGCACTGTTTTGCGGGTTGAGCTGAAGATTCGGGTCGTGGCCGTAGAGCTGGGGCGGAATACAGCCGTGCTGCATAGCCAGCACCGTCTTGATCACGCCAGCCACGCCAGCCGCCGCCTCAGTATGCCCAATATTGGTTTTAACCGAGCCAATCGGGATGCGCTCCGTCTGATTGCCCAGCACCGCATCCCACGCCGCGATCTCGATCGCATCGCCGAGTGGCGTGCCGGTGCCATGGGCCTCAATGTAGCCGACCTGAGCCGGCGAGATCCCGGACTGGCGGAAGGCCTGCGCAATCACGGCTTGCTGAGCCAGGCCATTGGGAGCCGTGATGCCGTTGCTGCGCCCGTCCTGGTTGATCGCCGTGCCGCGCACAAGTGCCAGCACCCGATCGCCGTCGGCCAGCGCCTGCGACAGCCGCTTGAGCACCAGCACGCCGACGCCCTCGCTGCGCACGTAGCCATCCGCGCCGGCGTCGAAGGTTTTGCAGTGACCATCGGCGGCCATCATGCGCGCTTTGGAAAAAGCAATCGAGATCTCGGGCGAAAGGATCAGGTTCACGCCGCCGGCCAGCGCCCGATCGCATTCGCCGCTGCGCAGGCTCTGGCAGGCCAGATGCAGCGCGACCAGCGATGACGAGCAGGCGGTATCGATGGCGATACTCGGGCCGCGCAGATCGAAGGTGTAGGAAAGACGGTTGGCGACCAGGCTGTAGGATGTGCCGGTGCCGCCATACTGCGTGATCGCCTCGCGCTCTTCAAGCTCAAGCCGCGCGTGATCGCTGTTGCAGATGCCCATAAACACACCGGTAGCGCTGCCAGCCAGTGCGTCGGGCCTTTCGCCGGCGTGCTCAAGCGCGGCCCAGGCGACTTCAAGCAGCAGCCGCTGCTGCGGATCGATATGCGCGGCCTCGCGCGGCGAGATGCCAAACAGCTGCGCATCAAACGCATCGGCGTCAGCCAGGAAGCCGCCCCAGCGGGTCGTGAGCTTGCCCGGCGCTGAGGAGTCGGCGCTGTAGAGCGCGGCGGCATCCCAGCGGCTGGCCGGAATCTCGGTGATGGCATCGCCCTGATCCATAAGCAAGCGCCAGAACGCCTCGACGTCCGGCGCGCCTGGGAAGCGGCAGTCCATGCCAACGATCGCGATTGGATCGTGCTCACTCGGCTGCGTATGCGCGACAGTCGAATCTGCCGGCCTGATTTCGCCTGCGAGATACGCGGCCAGCGCCTCGATCGAGGGGTAGCTCCAGACCAAGGTCGGCGAGAGCTGGCGACCGAGCCACTGCTCAAGCTCACCTACCAGCGTCATCGCGCTCATCGAGTCGAGATCGTAGCTGCTCAGCGGCGCTCGGCGGTCAATCCGATCCGCCGCGATACCAATCTGCCGGGCGAGCCAATCGGCGATCCAGCGCTCAATCGTCGTCGGCTGGTGCGCAGAGCGGGCGGCAGGCTCGCCGCGCTGATGCTGCCAGTCGGCAATTGGTTTGAGCGTGCCGTCGAGCAGTTGCGTGCGGCAGGCGCTGCGCTGGATCTTGCCGCTTGACGTTTTGGGAATCGTGCCGGGAGCGATCAGCACCAGCCGGTGCGCGAGCACATCATAGTGTTCGATCACCACGCGCCGAATCGCGGCAATGATCGGGGCGGGATCGGCGCTCGGATCTTCGATCTCGTGGACGAGCGCCAGCCGCTCCTCGCCGTCGACATCCAGCGCAAATGCAGCGCCGCAGCCGGCCCGCAGCAGCGGGTGGCTCCGCTCAACCGTCAGCTCAATATCCTCGGGATAATAATTCTGGCCGCGAATAATGATCAGATCGCGCAGTCGCCCGGCGATAAACAGTTCGCCACCATGCAGAAAGCCCAGATCGCCGGTGCGCAAAAACGTGCGATCGCCGTCCGCAGCCAGCCGCGCACCAAAAACCCGCTCGGTTTCTGCGGGCCGGTTCCAGTAGCCCTGGCCTATGCTCGGGCTTGAGACCCAGATCTCGCCGACCGCATCTGCCGCACAGGGGTGGCCGCTATTGGGATCGACAATTCGGATCACTTGGCCGTCCAGCCCGCCGCCGCAGCCGACCAGTGTCAAAGCTAGCGGATCGTTTGGCTCGGCCAGGCTCACGCGTCGCTGGGCCAGCTCCTGACGCTTGAGCGAAAGCACGTAGGGCGCGCTGAAATCGCTGGTGCCAGTCACGGTTGCCGTGGCGTCGGCCAGGCCATACGAGGGATAGAACGCTTCGGGCCGGAAGCCTGCCGCCGCGAAGGTCTCGGCAAAGCGCTGGAGCGTCTCAGGCCGGATCGGCTCAGCGCCATTCAGCGCCAGATTCCAGCTGCTGAGATCAAGCCGCGCTCGCTGCTCCTCGGTCGTCTTGCGCACACACAGCTCATAGGCAAAGTTCGGCCCGCCGGTCGTGGTTCCCCTAAAGCGCGACATCGCCTCAAGCCAGCGCAGCGGCTGGCGCACAAAGTCGGCTGGCGACATCAGCACCGCCGGCACGCCCTGATACAGCGGATGAATCACGCCGAGAAACAGGCCAAGATCGTGGAACAGCGGCAGCCACGAGACGATGCTTTGGCAGGGACGAGAGCGAAAGCCGGGAAAGGCGGCGGCATTGTGCAGCGCGTTGGCATGGCTGACCATCACGCCCTTAGGCGTGCTGGTCGAGCCCGAGGTGTACATCAAAAACGCCAGCGACTGGCTGGGCGCTGGGAGCGGGGCTACGTCTCCATCGGCGTTGAGCTCGTCGACGATGATCCAGCTTAATCGAGCGAGCTCCGGTGCCTGCCCGTAGATGCCGGTCACGACCTCGCGGGCGGCGCTGGTGGTCAGCGCAAGCGCGGCCTGGGCATCCGCGACGATCGCTTGCAGACGCGGCAGGGTGCGGCTGGCGCGTGAGGTGGTGGGCGAGTAGGCCGGAACTGCGATCGCATCGGCGTAGAGGCAGCCGAAGAAGGCGGCAAGGTAATCAAGGCCCGGCGGGCAGACGATCAGGACACGCTGGCCCGCACCGCCGCTCGCGTACACTGCCGCCGCGATGACTCGCGCCCGTCGATCAAGCTCTCCGTACGTCAGGCGCTGCTCTGTGCCGTCGCTCTCAAGAAAGATATAGGCTAGCTGATTGGGATATTGCTCGGCGCGCCATTGTAGAAGTTTCGCCAGATGCGGCACCCGCAAATCTGGGGATTGATCGACAGCGGCGGAGATAGGCATGATGAAGTTCCCCTCGTGCTGGAATGTCGTTGATTGAATTTGAAGATCGCTGAGCGCAACCGTGTGCTCAAACGATCAGGCAACCTCGTCATAGCTCTGCCTTTGAGCGATCACAAAGCCCTGTCAAGTCTAAATATTCTGCGCCAGCCACACGCAAGATCTGGTCTGTAGACTGTTCATCCATCGATTATGTATGAGGGAGCGCCGCATACGACCAGGACTCTACAGGCGTGCCATAGGTTGTCTCGGTCGGAGCATCTGGCAGGCGGAGCGCCTGGATTCCCTTCTGCTTGTGGTACTCGGGATTGTAGATCGTGTCGCTATAGCGATCGCCACGATCGGGCAGGATTGCCACGACCGTGCTGCTCGCAGGCAGCGATCGGCCAACCCAGCGCGCTACGGCATAGGTCGAGCCGGAGCTGTTCCCAGCGAAAATCTTTTCATCGCGCGCCAGCTGCCAGGTCGCCGCGAACGCTTCTTCGTCGTTCAGCCAGTGCACTTCATCGATCACCGAGGGATCGACGTTCGGCGGCATGAGACTATTGCCAAGGCCACTCTGGAGCCGCGTTGGTCGATCCGGCTGGTCAAAGATCATGCTGCCAACCGCATCGACGGCGATCACGCGCAGATTCGGCAGATGCCGGCGCAGTGCTCGCGCGGTACCGCATAATGAGCCGCCACTGCCGACCGAGCCGACCAATACATCGACATGCCCTAGATCCGCGAGCAGCTCGTCGGCCAGCTCGGCGTAGGCCAGCGGATTATCAGGATTCTCATACTGGCGCGGCCAGAAAGCACCAGGATATTGCTTGAGCAGCTCGGCCAGTCGTTCGAGGCGCGCGCTCTGCCAGCCCTGGCTGGTCATCCGATCCACAATATGCAGTTGGCAGCCAAGCACAGCCAGCTTGGCCTTGGTAAGCGCATCGATGCGTGGATCGGTGACAATATGCACTTCATGGCCAAGATAGGTGCCTACCAGCGCGACGCCCAAGGCCATTGTGCCGGAGGAGCTTTCAATAATCGGATCTTCAGGCCGGAGCACGCCCACCCTTCTGGCCTCAATGATAGCACGTTTAGCGACGCGATCCTTCATACCAAAAGGATTGAGCAGCTCAAGCTTGCCATAGACAGCTGCGCCAGCTTTGCTCGTCACTAAGCGCACGAGCGGTGTTCTACCAATCGCGTCGACAATGTTCTCACGTAGCATGGTGCCGGCAGCTAGCTTAGCAGGATCGCCTGCGTCGAGAGCTATCGAGGTATCAAGTTGGGGTGGATAGGTCATAAATCCTCATTACGGCGGCTAAGGGTACACGATGGCAAACCGTAGTGCAACACCATCGTGGCCTTGATTGCCACACATATCTGCACTTCAGCCAGTATGGTAAGTTACGGTATGATCATATGCTATAGCTGCGTCTGAACTCATGGAGCGTACGAGGTGCGACAATCCACAGCTTCGTGGATTAAGCAAGCAATTGCGGGCCGGTGCGCTGATGTTACCTTAATCTGGGGCAATGGGGTTCCCTACATCTGGGCGCGATCGTACTATCGGCGGGTGGTCTTAGCTGGGGAAAGCTATCTATATGTGGTTCCATTTACATGCGTAGGAGACACCTTCTCGGCTAGAATGTACTATAAACGATGTCGGAGTGGAGCAGGCGTGCTGGGCGAGCTATGTGGTTGACCAGATTGGGTGTTTTATCAGAACGTTCAGGTCCATCCGCCCAAGCCAGGCACGATTATGTGACCCTAGTACAAGGAGTTACAGGTTGAATTAGGTCAAAAGTATAGGCTATCTTCCAGGTGTTGTCAACTGCCCCGGCGCGGTGTCACAAGGCACAGCCTCGTTGGAGGATCGCCGGCAATAGCTCCATAGCCCGACTCATAGTCCTGATAGTTCGTCGCTTTCGCTTGCTATACTAGGGCGCATCTGCAAACCCAGGCATTGACCTTGCAGGTCAGTTAGGTATGAATCGAGGAG
>JAFAYS010000430.1 GCA_019240175.1 Chloroflexota bacterium
TGCCGCAGCTAAGTCGCCCGTCAAGTCAGAGCTAATCAAGACACCCGCTGGACGCAGACGTTCGGCAATGCTGTGGAAGAACGCCGAGCGGACCTGGCGATCCTGCATGAAATGCGAAACCAGAAACGCCGTGGCGGCGTCGAATGGCTCGCTCGCCGGGAGCGAGTCAAGATAGCCCGCATGGAAAACACAGCGTGAGGAAATTCCCTGTTCCTCAGCCCGTTGGCGGAAAACATCCAGCATCGCCGTAGACGGCTCTACAGCTGTAAACTGCCACTCAGGAAATTTCTGCGCCAGATAGAGAATTTCGACGCCTGTGCCTGCGCCAACGCATAGGAGCTTCGCCTTGCGCGGAAGGTCCGCAAACACGGCCTGGGTGAGCAAATGCAACGCACCGTTGATAGGTGCCATTTTGCTCCATTGATCGTCATATGAGGCCGCCTGTTTATCGAAGAGCGCTGTAATTTCCGCTTGCTGCATGGCTGAGATTTCTCCTTGCTGTCGTGAGCACGTTGAACGCCGTGAGCGAAACGCGTGCTAAGGCCGCCCCTTCCTACCAAGACTAGGCATCCGGCGCGTTCGACTGGCCAACCTCGAAGCCGGCCAGCACTTCCAGCGCCTTGATCAGCGCATGATTGCCTTCCGAACCCAGATCCCGCGCTTGCAGCGTGCGATACAGATTCGAGATCAGACCGGTTGCCAGCACCGGCACGCCCATCTGATCGGCGGCGGCCAGCACCAGGCGTAGATCTTTCTGCTGTAGGTCGATCGTGAAGCCGGGCCGCCAATCACGCGCCAGGATCTGCGGGCCGCGATTGCTCAGCATCCAGCTGCCCGCCGCGCCCTGGCTGACTGCGTCGAAAGCCCGCTGGAGATCAACGCCGCCCGCCTGGGCAAATAGCAGCGCCTCGCTCATCGCCAGCGCATTGCCGACTACCAGAATCTGATTCACCAGCTTGACCGTTTGGCCACTGCCATGGCCGCCAACGTGTGTGATCGTCTTGCCCATCGCCTGAAGCAGCGGCATCGCCCGCTCAAGCTGGGCCGCGTCGCCGCCGACCATGATGCTCAACGTGCCACGGGCTGCGCCCTCGCTGCCGCCACTGACCGGCGCGTCCAGCATATGCACACCTTTATCGCCCAGCTTGGCCGCGATCTCCTGGGTCACCTGTGGGCTGATCGTGCTCATATCGATCACCAGCGCCCCCGACTGAGCGCCCCCGATCACGCCCTGTTCGCCCAGCACCACACCGACCACATCCGGCGTATCGCTCACACAAACGATCACTACATCGCTCTGCGCAGCCAACTCGGCGGGAGTTGCCGCCGCGATCGCGCCCGCCTGCACAAGCTCATCCGCGCGGCTGGCCGTTCGATTCCAGACGCGCAGCTCAAAGCCGGCCTTGAGGAGATTGTGAGCCATGCCCCGGCCCATGATGCCCAGCCCTATAAAACCGATACGCTCAGTCATGATCGTGAAGCTCCTTATCCACAGCTATGGCAGCCATATTGCTAAGGTGAGAAATCGTGCAGTGCCACCTGCCGAACGATTATAGCACTAGGCGTCCGGCACCCAAGATCGGGCCACTACTTGGATATGTGCGTAGCAAGAATGCGCTACAATAGCCCCGTGATGCAATCATTTTGCACAGCAATCATCGCATGTTGCACTTCGAGCGCATCCTTGTCGGAACAGAAACAGCTAACCCCGCTACAAGAGGTTTCTGCAAAGGAAGAGTGATGGGCACGCCCAAGGAACGACATCAGCAGACCGAAATCGAACTATTGCGCGCTCGCCTCAGATCCCTCCGTCGCGCGGTTGATGAAACGGAGGATCTCTTGAACCGCTACATTAACGCCGAACAAGCACTGCGAGAAAGTGAAGAGCGCTTCCGACTCCTGGTCGCAGCTGTCAAGGATTATGCTATTTTCATGCTGGACATCAATGGCAACATCCTCAGCTGGAACAGCGGCGCGCAGCGGATCAAGGGCTATACCGCCAACGAAATCATCGGCAAACACTTCTCGATCTTTTACACCGAGGAAGACTTGCAAGACGGCAAGCCGCCGCGCGAGCTGGTTATTGCGACGGAGGAAGGCCAGTATCAAGAGGAAGGTTGGCGGGTGCGCAAAGATGGCACGCTTTTCTGGGCGAACGTGCTCATTACAGCGGTCTTTGATGAGCAGGGAAAGCTGCGTGGCTTTGCCAAAGTTACCCGCGACATGAGCGATCAGAAAAAGGCAGAAGAAGAGCGCGAGCGCCTGCATGAAAGCGAAGTCCAGCTGGAACGCGAGCGCGCCGCCCGGCAGCAAGCCGAGCTGCTGCTACAAGTGCGGGACGAGTTTTTGATGGCGACCGCACACGAGCTGCGCACGCCGATCACGGCGCTGGTAGGTTATACTGAGCTGCTCAAGCGGCGGCTGGAACTGGGGAATTTGAGCGTCGAGCGCATGGAGCGGCCGATCCAGGCCGTCATAGAGCAGGCCCAGCGGCTTGAGCGCCTGACCAACACCCTGCTCGATATGTCCTGGCTGGAACAAGGCCGGGTGAAGCTTCAGCGCCAAGCTGTCGATCTCCGAGATATCACTCAGCGCGTGCTCGATAGCTTCACACTGCTGGCGGAGCATCACCAGCTCAATCTGATCCTGCCGTCCAGCCCGCTCGTTATTGAGGGCGATGAGCAGCGGCTTGAGCAAATTTTCTACAATCTGCTGCAGAACGCGGTCAAGTACAGTCCCAACGGCGGCGCGATCACGATCGAGCTGTGCGCCGAAAAACAGCAGGCACTGATCCAGGTTAGCGATAGCGGCATCGGCATTGGCGCTGACGACCTGCCGTTTCTGTTCGATCGCTTCTACCGCGCGACCAACGTGTCGCAGCATCAGATCAACGGCCTGGGCATTGGCTTATACATCGTGAAGGAGCTGGTCACGCTGCACAACGGCACAATCAGTGTGCAAAGCGTGCCCGATCACGGGACGACGTTTAGCATTAGATTGCCGCTGAGGCCTTGATCGAATCGCCAAAATATTTATGATAGCATCAAGATCAGGGCGTGAGATCTCACGCCCTTACAAACACCTTCGCCAAAACATTGTAAAGCGTTGACCTGCGATTCCTTCGCTCGGCGGCTTCAGCCGTGCTACGCTACACATCATCACAATCTGATACTTTGGAGCCATCTATGCCGCAGTTTCGCGAACATCGCATTGCCGCCCAAAACGTCAAATCGCTTTGCTGGCACGATCACTATCTGGTCGACTGGGTCGGCGGCGGAAACATCTATCATCTTGATGGCAGCATTCAGGAGCGCCACGTGAATTATGCGTACCGCTTTGATGCTGCAATTGTCTCGCCATCCGGTGACTTCGCCTGCATCTATGAGCGTTTGGGCACCAAGGGCCTGCTGCTCGATCACGGCAAGATCCTGCGCGAGATTAATCGTAGTTTCTACCAGGCGCATGTGTATGAATATCCCGTAACCTTCATCCAACTGGCCGATGGGCGCGAGCTCCTGGCGCATTGTCCAGAGGAGTATCGCCGGATTGATATTGAAGACGCCCGCACCGGAGAGCGTCTGACATCCTCGACTACGCGTGAGCCGCAGGATATGTTCCACTCTTGCCTGGCGTGCAGCCCATCAGGTCGGTGGCTGCTGAGCGCTGGGTGGGTATGGGCCCCCTGGGATGTCGTCGCCCTCTACGACATCCCGCAGGCGCTGTCCGATCCTACATTGCTCGACAAGTATGGTGTGGCACCGGAAACATCAGCAGAAGTCTACGCCGCAGCCTTTAGCGATGCAGATACGGTTGTGCTGCTGACGTCGGAGGAAACGAACGACGACGATGATCCCTTAGGGCGGGCTGGTCCGCACTCGATTGCCTATTACGACCTACTGACGCGCGAATATCGCTCAATCGCGCAGGCTGAAGAAGTGGTTGGCAAGCTTATGCCAGTCGGCCAAGACTATATCGTCGGCTTTTATGAGTATCCGAAGTTATTTGATAGTGCCACCGGCAAAGTACTTCATCGTTGGCCGGATCTGCCGACGGGAACACAAACGGGCAGTATTCAATGGCATATTGACAGCGTGCCGCCGGTCGCTATAGATCTTGCCAACAAGCGCTTTGCTGTCGCCGGAGCTGATGCCATCACCGTGATCGAGATCGTCGCCGACTAGCCTTCGACCACGAGGAAATTCTCGGGCGCAGCAAGCAGCGCCCTTACAGACCTTCGTTCTTTGTTCTTTGTTCTCTATTCTTTGTTCTCGTCCTAGGTTCTAGGTTCTAGGTTCTTCGCTTCCCCCTCCGCCACCACCAGCGCGATCGCATAGTCGTGGCCGTGGGAAAGCGAAAGCGCCACCGAGCGCCAGCCCAACACGGCGGCCCGCTCAGCCGCTCCGCCATGCAAGATCAGCGTGGGCTGGCCCGTGGACGCGCGCTGCACCTCTAGATCCAGCCAGCGCACCGCCTTGCCGGCCCCAACCGTCGCCGCCGCACCAAAGCCTTGCAGCCCAATGCCGAGCGCTTTAGCCGCTGCCTCTTTCGCGGCCCAGCGCGCCGCCAGCGATCGCGTGCGCTCGCCGCTGTCGCGCCGCTCGCCAGGTGTAAACACGCGACGCAGGAAGCGTTCGCCCCAGCGTGCTACCGCCTGCTCGATCCGCCCGATCTCAACAATATCGACGCCTGTATAGAGCATAGTTTTGCCATCGTGGTTAAGCAGCAAAGGGGCGTCCGCGCTGGATCGCCCCTCCGCTCATGGTTTGATTCTGTGTCGCTGCGCTAGATCGACGCTTCCAGCACTTCCGGCTTGACATGACCGTTGGTGTTGGCCCGCTCTGGCCGGGGAACGCCACGGCCAACGCCGCGATAGGTGAAGCCGCGCTCGGACATATCCGCCGGATCGTAGATGTTGCGGCCATCGAGCACGATCGGCTGGTTCATCAAGCGCTTGATCTTATCGAAGTCGAGCTGCTTGAACTCGTTCCACTCCGTCACCACCAGCAGCGCGTCGGCGTGCTTGGCGACATCGTAGGCCGTCGCGCAGTACAGCACGTCGGGCATGTGCGTCTCGGCGACATGCATCGCGACCGGATCGTAGGCCCGGATCTGCGCGCCGCGCTTCATCAGCGACTCGATAATCGTGACCGATGCGGCCTCGCGCATATCGTCGGTGTTGGGCTTGAACGACAACCCGAGCACGCCGATCGTCTTGCCGTTGACATCGCCGAGCAGATCTTCAAGCTTCTTGATAAAGCTTTGCCGCGCATCCTCGTTGATGTCCATGACGGCCTGCAGCAACTGCGGGTGGCAGCCAGCCGATGCGGCCATGTGATGCAGCGCCAGCACGTCCTTCGGGAAGCACGAGCCGCCGTAGCCGATGCCCGCGTCCAGGAAGTGTGGGCCGATACGCTTGTCGGCACCCATGCCGCGCGCAACTTCCTTGACATCCGCGCCCAGCTGCTCACAGATCGATGCGATCTCGTTGATGAA
>JAFAYS010000466.1 GCA_019240175.1 Chloroflexota bacterium
GCTCTGCGTCCATCAAGGCCACATCCAGCGTTTGACCCTCTTCTACGCGATACTGCGCGCCGCGGTCACGAATTACTGCGTACACGCTTTAGCTCCTTTATCAAACAAACTTAAGACAACAAGAATGGAGAGTGGCGTCCACCCTCCATATGGGAACAGCGTTGCTAAGGGAGTATTATAGTGTTTCTTAGGCGCGCTGTCAAATCTTTGGCGCGGCTGCTGGCGGCTGTCGCCCGGCTTTTAGAACAGGCTGCTCGCCGTGACGATATACAGATCGACCGGCACCTGACGGCTGAGAATCATGCGCAAGATCCGGTTGATCACCGAGCCCCGCGTGATCTCGCGCCAGCGGCTCACATCCGACTGGCCCAGCACCAGATGCGTCATCTGATGCGTTTGCGCGTAGTTGACCAGCGTCGTCGCGACGTCTTGCCCTTTGACGATCTCGACTTGCGCGCCAAGCTCGCGGGCTTTCTCCAGATAGCGCGATCGATTGGCCTCGTAGAGTGTCGTCACTGTGCCGGGCGGCTGGATATGAATCACAAAGAGTTGACCGTTTAAGCCTTCCGCCAGCCGCGCTGCGGTCATCAGCAGCCGCTGGCTATTAGGATTGATTCCGAGCGCCACCAGCACACGTACCGCAGATTGAGCTGGTTCGTGCTTGTGCGCCGCATCGTCGATCATGCACAGCTCCTATTAGGATGAACTATAGCTAACTGTAACGGATCTTCGGCGGCCACACAAGCCGAACCATAGGCTACTTGCGCAGATCGTTGGTGAACGCTTCCTGGATATTCACATCGCGGCGCAGCAGCTCGCTATCGCGCAGAAAGCGATAGGTCGTCTCCCACGCCTGCGGGTCAGAGTAGCCCAGCCCGTTGGCTTCGTTCGGCGCGCGCCACAGCGACAGCGTTTCTTTGAGCTTATTGAGCTCCTGCGGCTGGCGCTCGGTAGCCAGCTCCGGGATGAACTGCAGCGACAGCTTGAAGGCCTCGTCGGGATTATCCAGCGTATCCTGTAGACCGCGCCCGGTCGCACGCACGAACTTGCGCACCGTCTCCGGCTGCTCGGCGATCATCTTCTCCGAGGTCACGATGCCGTTGCTGACCAGCGAGATATATTCCGAGACGCGGATCACGTTGACGGGCGTGCCTTCGTTCTGAAGCAGCAGCGGCTCGTTGTTGAAGTAGCCGACCGCCGCCTCGACTTTGTCCTCGCGCACAGCCGCCGCCTGCGTAAAGCCGATCTCGCTGATGCGCACCTCCTGCTCGGGGATCTTCTCGGCGTAGAGCACGCCCTTTAGGCCGATAAAGGTCGCGCCGAACTGGCCGGGCACCCCAATCGTTTTGCCGCGCAGGTCGGCGGGCGTGGCAATCCCCGCGCTCTGCTTGGAGAAGATCGCGATCGGGAACTGCTGAAAGGTTTGAAAGACCATTTTGATCGGAATCGACTGTGCGCGCGCCAGCAGGATCTCGTCGCCGCTGGCATTGGCAAACTGAAGCTGGCCCTGACCAACCTGGACCAGCGCATCACGAATATCGTTCTGGTTGATCGTGACAGCTAGCCCTTCCTCAGCGTAATAGCCTTTGGCCTGGGCGACATAAAACGGCGCGAACTGCACATCTGGGATGTAGCCCATCGCGATATTGATCGATGTGTTGGACGCGGCAGATGGTGGGTTGCCACAGGCGCTGAGCGTGATCAGCGCGGCAACCAGCAGAACAATCCAGCGGCGCATACTAAAAGCCTCTCATAGGTTGGCAGATAAAAGTCAGGCAGCGGAAGGGCTACCAAACACGATAGATCGGTGTTGCTTTTGATGGGACGGCAAAAGCACACCAGCACGCAGATCGACGGTGATTCAGCGGGAAGCGACTCGTTAGATGATCGACTTACATCTGCTCTCGCCACGGTAGAAGCAGCCGCTCAAGAGCAATCAGCAAGGTATAAAACAGCAGCGTGATCGCGCCAAGGCAGATCAGAGCCACAAAGATCAGCGGTGTATCGAAGAAACCGCGCGCCACGTTGATCAGCGCGCCCAGGCCATAGCGCGAGCCGATGAACTCGCCGACGACCGCGCCGGTAGTGGCATAAGCCAGGCTGGTGCGGAAGCCGCTGAACAAGATCGGCAGTGCCAGCGGCACCTCGATGTAGCGCAGCCGCTGCCAGGGCGTCGCGCCCTCCACCAGGCCAACCTCGCGCAGCTCACGCGGAATATCGCGCACCGCCGTCAGCGTGCTGCTGAAAATCGGGAAGAAGACCACGATCGCGGCGACTATGATATTGCGCACGATGTCGGAGCTGTAGCCAAACCAGATGATGATCAGCGGCGCGACGGCAATCACCGGAATCGCCTGGATCGCGGCGACGTAGGGCGCAATCCAGCGCTCGATCGTGCGCGAGTGCGCCACGATATAGCCGAGCGTCGAGCCGGCGAGCAGCGCCAGCCCAAAGCCACCGACCGACTCGATCAATGTTGGCACGCTATGCTGCACGAGCGTGCCGTCGGCTAAGGCCTCGATGAAGCGGGCCAGCACATCTTGTGGTCCGGGCAGCAGCCAGGCCGGATAGTCGGTGAGCGCGGCGATCGTCTGCCA
>JAFAYS010000676.1 GCA_019240175.1 Chloroflexota bacterium
AGGTAGCCGCGAATATTTGTCAGCGGCGTCCGCAGCTCGTGGGCGACATCGCTGACCATGTTCCGGCGCAGCTGCTCGACATTTTCCAGGCCGTCGGCCATCGCGTTAAAGGCGTGCGTGAGCTGGCCGATCTCGTCTTTGGAGCGCACCGGTACGCGCTGGCTGAGATCGCCTTTTTCCATTTCGCGTGCTGCAGCCGTGAGCGTCTCGATCGGACCCAGAATTCCGCGTGAGAACACAATCGTCAGCACCAGCGACATCATGCCCGCCGCCGTCACCGCCAGAATCAGCGAGCGGTTGACCGCGCTGATGAAGCTGGCCTCGATCGGGTCCTGGCCCGGATTCAGCGGGCGCTGCACCGCGATCGGCAGTGGCTCGGGAATGGTGCTCAGCGAGTTGGCCGGAATCTGCTGAAGCTGATCGGTCGGCATGGTGTTGCTTGGATCAATGCGGCCCAGCGCGACGATCACCGCTGGGATCTGCGCCGAGCGCTCGATCACCTGCCCAACTAGCTGATCGTCTGAGTCGGCCAGCACTTTGTTCTGACCGTCGGTCAAAATCACGCGCTGGTCGAGCAGCTGTGCGAGCTGCGCGGCAGTTTGTTGCAGATCTTTGAGGCCACGGCCCTGGGTGTAAGAGACTAACAGCGTCTCGGTGACAAACTGCGTTCGCACCATATCGCGCTCGACATATTGCTGAAACTCGCGGGTTGTCGCGCGGCTGGTAACCCACGCCACGGTGCCGACGGCGATCACGACGACGCTCATCAGTGTCAGGAGCAGCCGGATTCTTAAGCTGTGAAACATCATCAACCTCGCGAGAAAGAGCGCCGTCGGGCTGTCGCTCAACCAGCAATGACCAGGCATGTAGCGTAGCGCGGGCTAGAGCGTGCTGCCATGGGCGCATGAGCTGTGGCTGGGCTCATGCGTGGGAGCGGGCATAGATTTCTAAATCTCAGATGCAAGACTACTTCCAGGCAAGATCGAGTCTGAAAGTAGTCTGCGGATGGTCGTACCGAACGATCGCGGCAGCTTACGGCGCACCTGGAGGTGGCAGCACTTCCATCTCCGAGATCTCAAAGCCGTTGGCTTTCTGCGAGCCAGTAGCGATCACGAACTTGCCGGCCTCAAGCGCCTCCGGCCCAACTTCTTTCTGCTTGCGGATGCCAGCGCCGTCCGCCAGCTGCACGGTCAGCGTCTTGCCGTCGCTGGTCTTTACCGTGAGCTTGGTGCCGTCCACGGCCTCGACGGTGCCCATCACACCACCGGCCAGCGCATCATCGCCGCCCGCGTTCTGCACCGTGTTAGGCGCACCGCTGGGCGCGGCAGGCGCGCCGACCGACATCGGGCCGCCGCCGAGCGCGCCGCCCGATCCGACCTGCACAAACTCGGCGGTGAACACATCGCCCTGCTGCTGGCCCGTGATCGTGACCTGCTCGCCCTGCTTGATCTCGCTGGGCTGTGCATCGCCCTGCATCAGGATCTTGGCATTTTCTGCAAGCTGTACCGTTACCGTCTGCCCGAGCATCGGGCGCTTCAACTGCACCGTCCGGCCATCGACCTTCTCGATGACGCCCATCATGGATTCGCCCATATTATCTGCTGCTCCTTCTGGGGCTGGAGAGCCTCCTCGGTCGGCCAAAAACTCGCCCGAAGAGTCGTTTTGTCCGGTGTTTGCTCCGCTCTGAGGCTGACCACAGGCGCTCAGCCCTAATGCTACGAGCGCGCAAACCAACAAGAACCGTTTAGGTTTCATCGTTGCCTCCATACAATAATCGAAAATTGGTAAATAGCCAATGAGTTAGGAATGTGCGACGTTGCTAGACCTCCTCGGACGTAGTGATCAGTTGGGTAGGCGGCCTGCTGGCTTTCTACCGAATGAAGTATGTATGGTGTTAATCAGCGCGCAGTGCTTCGATCGGATCGAGCTTGGCAGCACGTCGCGCCGGCTCGATGCCGAAGAACAGGCCGATCGCCATCGCGAAGCCGACCGCCAGCACGACCGAGCTCATGCTCACCGAAGCGCGGGATTGTCCGGTCTCGTTGGCGACCACCGCGATCAGCACGCCGAGCGTCAGGCCAATCAGGCCGCCGGCAGTGCTCAAGGTCAGCGCCTCGATCAAGAACTGGGTCAGAATATCGCGCTCACGTGCGCCGATCGCTTTGCGCAGGCCGATCTCACGCGTACGCTCGCGCACCGACACCAACATAATGTTCATAATGCCGATGCCGCCGACGATCAGCGAGATCGTCGCGATCGCGCCCAGGTAGATCGTCATCGTGCGCCGCGACTCGGTCAGCGTGTTGATCAGGTCTTGCTGGTTATCGACCGAGAAGTCGTCAGCGCCGCCCTCAAGCGGCAGCCGGTGCTCCTCGCGAATGGTCAGCGCGATCTCCTGGGCCGCCTGGCGAATGCTCTGCTCGTCGCGCGCCTGCACCGTGATCGAGCTAAGCGACGGCTTGCCCGTGTAGGGGTCACGCGCGCCGAAAAGCTTGGTCTGGGCCGTGGTCAGCGGCACCAGAATCGCGTCGTCGAGCGAGCCGAAGGTGCTGCCGCCTTTGAGCTTGAGCACGCCGATCACCTTGAAGCTCAACCCTTCGATGCGGATCGACTGGCCGATCGGATCGCTGGTGCCGAAGAGCGTCGCCGCCACACGCGCGCCGAGCACGGCCACGCTGGTCGAGCTTTTGACGTGGCTATCGCTGATGAACTCGCCGCTATTCAGCTGCGCGTTGCGCACGTCCTGGTATACCGGCGTTACACCGGTGACCATCGACGAGGTATTCTGCGCGCCCGCCACGATCGAGCCGAAGCTGGAATATTCCGGCGAAACGTTGATCACCGAAGGATTGCGCGCCGAGTCTTGCAGCGCCTGGACATCTTTCATAATCAGTGAGCGCGACTTGCCGCCGTCGCTGCCGAAGCCGCCCGAGCTAAGCGAGCCCGAGCGCACCGTCAGCAGGTTCGCGCCGTTGATCGTGATCGACTCGGCGATCTCTTCTTGTGCGCCGCGACCAATCGCCAGCAGCGCCACGACCGCCGCCACGCCGATAATCACGCCGAGCGCCGTCAGCAGGCTGCGCATCTTGTTGGCCAGCAGCGTCGAGAACGCGATGCGGATGCTTTCGGTCAGGCTAATGCCTTTGGTCTGCATCATTGCCTCGATCTCGTCGTGCTGCACGGCGCTGCTCAGAGATTGCTCATACGTGCCCATAGCTGATCTCCTTTTGCCGCGACACATCGCTGGCAAGCAGGCCATCGCGCACGGTGAGCACGCGCCCGGCGTGATCGGCAATATCCTGCTCGTGTGTCACCAGCACGATCGTGATGCCCTGCTCGTTCAGCTCGCTGAAAAGGCGCATAATCTCTTCGCTGGCGTGCGAGTCCAGGTTGCCGGTCGGCTCGTCGGCCAGCAGCAAGGCCGGCTCGGTGGCCAGCGCACGGGCGATCGCGACACGCTGCTGCTGGCCGCCCGAAAGCTCACGGGGCCGGTGATCCATGCGCTCTTGCAGGCCCACGGCGGTCAGCGCTTTCGCGGCGCGCGTCTGGCGCTCTTCGCGTCGCAGCTCGCCCTGGTAGATCAGCGGCAGCTCGACGTTTTCCAGCGCCGTGTTGCGCGGCAGCAGGTTGAACTGCTGGAACACAAAGCCGATCTTGCGGTTGCGCACGGCGGCCAGCTGATCTTTATTAAGCTTCTCGACCGGCACGCCGTCCAGAATATATTGACCAGCGGTCGGCGTATCCAGGCAGCCCAGCAGGTTCATCAGCGTGGACTTGCCGGAGCCTGACGGCCCCATGATCGCCACGAACTCGCCTTGCTGGATCGTGAAGCTGACGCCGCGCAGCGCATGCACCTGGATATCGCCCATCTGATACGTTCGCGCCAGCTCGTGAACCTGAATCATCGTCTTCATAACGTATCCTATGGCAGCGGTCGCGAGATTGGCGGGCCGGCTGGGCGCGCGCCGGTGTTGGGTCCGATCTGGATCAGCGAGTTGCCCTGGTCCGCGCCGCCGCTGGTCTCATCGGCCAGCGTCATCGTCGACACCTTGTCGCCTTCGCGCAAGCATTGGTTTTTGGTGTCGACACACGTGACGATCTCGGTGACCGTGCCGTTGGTGGTGCCGGTCTGCACGCGTACCGTCGCCAGTTTGCCCTCATACATCACCTTGACGATCTTGTCCTGCCCGATCGTCTGGATCGCGCGGTTGGGCACCTGGATCACGCCTTGCTTCTGCTCAACGATGAAGCTGGCGCTGGCGGTCATGCCGACCTTGATCGCCGCGTCTTTGGCGTCGAAGTCTACACGCACAAGATAGGTCACAACGCTGTTCTGCTCCTGTGCGGTCGGCGAGATCGCGGTGACCTTGCCCTCAAACGTCTGGTCAGGCAGCGCGTCGAAGCTGATGATCACGGTCTGGCCGTTCTGCACGCGGGCGACATCGCTCTCGCTGAGGCTGACGTCCAGATGCAGCGACGACAGATCGACCAGCGTAAAGGCTGAGCTACCCGCGCCGCCGGTGCTGACATAGCTGCCGGGGACCGCCGACATCGCGGTGATCGTGCCCTCGAAGGGCGCTTCCAGCACCGCCTGATCGAGCTTGAGCTTGGCTGCCTCAACTCTGGCTGCAGCCTGCGCGACAGCCGCGTCGGCGCGCTCGATGTCGTTCTCGGGCACGGGGGCGCGCAATCCTTCCAGCCCGGCCTGGAGCTGCTCAACCTGCGCACGCGCGGCGGCGATATCGGCGGCGGTGCCACCTTGTCGGAGCTTTTGTAGCTGCGCGCGGGCTTGATCCAGCTGCGCGCGAGCGGCGGCGATATCGGCGGCGGTGCCACCCTGCTTGAGCTTTTGCAACTGTGCACGGGCCTGATCCAGCTGCGCCTGCGCTGTTGTGACATCGGGCGCTTTCGGGCCTTTGGTCAGCTCGTCGAGCTGCACGCGCGCATCGTCGATCTGCGCCTGCGCTGTCGCGACATCGTTGATCTCTTGCTGCCGGGCGTTCTCGTACGCGACTTTGGCCTGCTCCAGGCTCGTCTCGGCCTGGCTCAGCTGAAGTTGCGCGTTGCGCAGTGCTTCTTCATACTCGCGCTTCTTGGCATCGCCCTCGTTGTCGTTGATGAACTTCTGGCCGGTGCGCGGATCGCGGCCATCCTGCGCCTGCTGATTATCCCAGAAGGCGCTGCTGTAGGCTTCCTGGGCGAGCCGCACGCTGTCGGCGGCTTTGTCCATGGTCTGCTGAGCGGTGGTTTTGGCAGCCGAAGCATTGGCCGCGACTTTCTCATAGTTTTGCTCAGCCAGGCGCAGCGTGGTCTGGGCGGCGCTGATCGCGTCGGGTGTGGGGCCGGACTGCGCTTTCTGGACCTGGGCTTCGGCGGCGCGGATGGCGGCCTCGGCGTTGGCAATATCGGCGGCGGTAACGTTGCCGGTTTGCGCCTTCACGAGCTGGGCTTCGGCGGCGCGGACAACGGCCTCGGCGTTGGCGATATCGGCGGCGGTGACATTGCCGGTGCGCGCTTTGTCAAGCTGGGCCTGAGCGCCACGAATAGCGGCCTGCGCCTCGGCTACTTTCTCTGGTGTGGTATCGCCTTCTGCCGTGGTTTCAAGCTGCGACTCAGCGGTTTTGAGGTCGGCCTCAGCCTGCTGAACTTGGAGCCGCAGATCCCGATCGTCCAGCCGCGCGAGCACCTGTCCGGCTTTAACTTGCTGATTCTGCTCGACCTCAACCTCTTTGACTTTACCGCTGGACTGGAAAAACAGATCGACGCTCTGGGCCGGCTTGACCGTACCACTGCTTTCGACGGTTACCTGTATATCGCCGCGCACAACTGGCGCGGTTGGAACTTCGGCGCTGGCGGTGGTGCTCCAGGGCCGCCAGTAGAGACCAGCGGCGATCAGAAGCGCTAGGCTGACCAGCGCGAGCCCAATGATCGGCTTGCGTAGTGAGCGACGGCGGGGAGGGCGCACGTCAGTAGGTGTTTTGTCTCGATTACGCTTGAAGGGCGTCCTCATCTTCATGTGGCTCCACTCCTATGGAATGTCTGTATTGGTCGTATGTAACGTTGGCCTTAGCTCTCAGTGATCCAACGGAGCGGGGGTACTCCAGCCAATCAGCCATGCTAGGCAGCGAGTTTTCTCTAAGAACAGGGTAGCAGCAAACTTGTCAAGATCTAATAAAGATCCTGTTAGGTTTCTGTTAGATCGATCGTGACAGGCCGGCGGCAGGCGATGTTTCTGCGATTTTAAACCGGCTCCAAACAGATGCTTGACACGTTTATTAATTTTGTTTATACTTTAGGTAACCTCAAAAAGAATAACTCAGTGGTATTGTGCGCTGATCTAGCACAGAATCAGTACCGATATTACCACTGATCTTTTTTTTGCAAAAATATTCCGCCATGTGGATATAGAAGAATGTGAGCCATAAATCAACTTCTTATTCACATAACATAGATGTAGTGCAAAAATACCTAAACAGCAATCAACGTTTGTAGTCGTTGCCCCGTAATTACGACAACATACTACTTTGTAGCCTAAGTTGCTGTCATTATTTACACAAACTAAGAATCGGTATTCATCATAAGAGAGTTGATTTCGACGCCGCAATACAATCAAGTGTATGGTGATCAACTAACTCGAATAACAGGAAACACGGCCACGGCACTTATAATAAGTACAGTGTTGTCTGAATAAGTGTAACCGTTGCCTAGTTTCCGCACCTACCTTGAGCTATCCAAAGGTTCA
>JAFAYS010000699.1 GCA_019240175.1 Chloroflexota bacterium
CGGCGTCTGCTGGAGGATGTCGATGATCGGGTGGCGGTCCTCCATCTGTATGGCCATGAAGAGGCGCGGCATGACCGGGAAGTGGAAGCACATGTGGCACTCGGCGCCGTCGCCGTCGCCGAAGTAGGCGACGGCGTCCTCGGGCCACTGGTTCGCCTCGGCCAGGAACATCCGGCCGGGGTACTTCGCGTCGAGCCGCGTGCGCATCGCCTTGAGGAAGACGTGCGTCTCCGGCAGGTTCTCGCAGCTCGTCCCCTCCCGCTCGTAGAGGTACGGGATGGCGTCGAGCCGCATGCCGTCGACGCCCATCTCGAACCACATGTCCATGAGCGGGAACAGGTCGTCCCAGACGGCCGGGCTGTCGAAGTTCAGGTCCGGCTGGTGGGCGTAGAAGCGGTGCCAGTAGTACGCATTAGCGACCGGGTCCCAGCTCCAATTTGAGCCTTCGAAATCTTGAAAGATGATCCGCGCGTCGCGGTAGCGCTCGGGCGTATCGCTCCACACGTAGAAGTCGCGCCAGGGGCTGCCCGGCTTGGCGTGGCGGGCGCGCTGAAACCAGGGATGCTGCGCGGACGTGTGATTCAGCACCAGCTCGGTGATCACCTTTAAGCCGCGCTGATGAGCAGCCTTGAGAAAGGCTTTGAAGTCGCGCAGCGTGCCGTAAGATGGATGCACATCGGTGTAGTCGGCGATATCGTAGCCGTCGTCCAGCAGCGGCGACGGATAAAACGGCAGCAGCCACAGCGCCGTGACACCCAGGTCCTGAAGGTAATCGAGCTTGCCCGTGAGGCCACAGAAGTCGCCGATCCCATCGTCGTTGCTGTCGGCAAACGCCCGAACGTGGAGCTCATAGATCAGAGCGTCTTTGTACCAGAGTGGATCATGCGCATCTGTGACATGTGCGGGGCGAAGATTCATGCCTACCTCCCAGGCTGTGCAAAATACCGAAGTTGCGACAGCCGGTGGAGCCGTGCCACGAAGCTATCAGATTGGGAGCAGCAATGCTTGTACCAGTGCAAGGAGTATCTTGATCTACCTCGTGCGCACACAACAGCGGCACGCCTGTAATACATCATGCGTGCCGCTGTTATTCAATTACGAGTTATGCAGCGCGATCAGTTGCTCAGCGCGGCCAGCGCCTGGCGAATCAGCGCCTGAGCCAGCGGCACTTTGTAGCCGTTAAGCTTCAGCGGCTGCGCGTCGGCGAGGGCAGCCTGGGCAGCGCGATCGAACAGCGCGGCGTCTGGTTGCTGCCCGACCAGCACCTGCTCTGCGGCGGCACTGCGCCACGGCACCGGAGCAACACCGCCCAACACCACGCGCGCGTCGGCAATGCGTCCATTATCAAGCCGCAGCGTCACCGCCACGCTGACCAGCGCAAACGCCCACACCTTGCGGTCCATCGCCTTGAGATAGGTGCCGCGCATGTCCATCTGCGGCGGCACGCGTACTGCCGTGATCAGCTCGTCGTCGCTCAGGATATTTTCCGTGCGGCGCTCGTCGGTGGGCAGCGCGAAGAACTCGGCGATCGGCACGCTGCGCTCACCGTCTGCGCCACGCAGCACAACCTCGGCGTCCAGCGCCACCAGCGCCGTAGCCGGGTCCGATGGATGAACGGCGACACATGGGCTCCGGTCAAAGATCGCGTGGTGCTGATTCTCGCCGTCGCGCGCCTGGCACTCGCTGCCGCCCTTGAGCCAGCAGTGAAACGCCGGACTACGGAAATACCAGCAGCGCGGACGTTGCAGCAGATTGCCGCCCAGCGTGGCCATGTTGCGCAGCTGCGGTGTCGCCGCGACCGCGATCGCCTCAACCAGCGCCGGAGCGTGCCCCTGGGCCAGCGCGCTGCTCTCGATCTCGCTCAGCGATGTCAGCGCGCCAATCGTGAGCGTGTCGCCGTCAAGCGTGATGCCGCGCGGCAGATCGGTGTGCTTGAGATTCACCAGCTGCTGCGGTGTTACAACCTCGGATTTCATCAGCGTCAGCAGATCGGTGCCGCCGGCCAGCGCGCGTGTCTCGCCCGCGCCGAGCAGCTGAATCACCTCGCTGGTGCTGGTCGGGCTGGTGTACTCAAAGGGTTGCATCGTCGGTTCCTTCCGTGGCTGCCGGCACATGTCGATCGTTGAGCGCCGCCAAAACCTGCGCCCGTGAAAGCGGCAGCGCATACAGCCGCACACCGATCGCATCAAAGACCGCGTTGGCAATCGCAGGCGCAGTCGGGATCAGCGGCGGCTCGCCAACACCTTTCGCGCCGGTCGGGTTGGCCTCAAGATCGGGCAGATTCAGGCGCGCGTTGGTGATCGGCGGAATATCGGCCACGGTCGGCACCTTGTACTCTTCAAGATTGGCGTTCAGCACAAAGCCGCGCCGGCGATCCACAATCCGCTCCTCGGTCAGCGCAAAGCCAATGCCCTGCGTAATGCCGCCGATGATCTGGCTATCGACGGTGATCGGGTTGATGATCCGCCCGCAATCGTGCGCCGCCGCCACGCGCAGCACCGTGATCTCGCCGGTCTCGGTATCGACTTCGACTTCCACGCACTGCGCGCCGACGGTATGAATGCTTTTTTCCTCGGTGTTGGCCCCACGCGCGCCCTGGCCCTGAATCATATGCGGCGCGATCCGCCCGGCGATCTCCTCGATCGAGATCGCTTCCTCGGGATGGCCTTTGACGCACACACCAGCCGCGCATAATTCCAGCTTGCCGGGCTCTTCTTCCAGCATCGGCGAGGCGGCGGCAAAGAGCTGGCGCTTGACGTCTTCGGCGGCGGCATAGATCGCCGGGCCGATCGTCGGCTGCGTGGCGCTGCCTGCGCTGGGCGGCGAGTATGGCCCGTTGGCTGTGTCGCCCAGCCGCAGCACGACCTTTTCCAGCAGCAGGCACAGCGCCTCAGCCGCGATCTGCGTCAGTCCGATCCGCGATCCCGTGCCGATATCCTGCGTGCCGGTGATCACATCGACGCTGCCGTCGGCGTTGACCTTGATCCAGGCGTAGCCGGGCGGGCTACCTTTGCCGCCGATCCAATCGTGCGCCGCAAAACCAATCCCGCGCTTCTTCGACGATGTCTTGTTCGTGGCTGATTGCTGATTACCGCGGGGCCAGCCGAATGCCTCAGTAACGCGCTCGTAGCACAGGCGCAGCGCCTCGGGCGTGGTGTAGGGCTTGCCTTCTTTTTGATCTTCCTCGGCGTAGTTTTTGAGCCGCAGCGCCACCGGGTCCATGTCGAGCTTACGCGCCAATTCGTCCATGGCGCTTTCCAGGCCAAACGCGCCTTCCACGAAACCCGGCGCGCGAAAGGCCACGGTCGGGCCCAGGTTGGTATACACGCCCTTCTGCTCAGCCTGCACATTGGGACAGCGATACAGCGAGGTATAAATGCCGATCACATCGCTGGCCTCGCCGCCGGTCTGGTACGCGCCGGTTTCCAGCTCGATCTGCACCTCAATCGCCGTCAGCGTGCCGTCGCGCCTGGCCCCGATCTTGAGCTGCTGCGTCGTCCCGTTGCGATTGCCCGCCGCCAGATTCTCGCCTTCGCGGTCGAGCATCAGCTGGACCGGGCGGCCCGCCGCCTTGGAAAGCAGCGCCGCGAACACATCCTGCTTCCACGCGATCTGTTTACTGCCAAAGCCGCCGCCCATGAACTGCTTGATCACGCGCACATGATGTGCGGGCAGCTTCAGCTTTTCGGCCACGTCCTCGCGTACCTGCCAGATCGCCTGCGTGGACGACCAGAGCGTGAGCTGGTTACTTTCCCAGCTGGCGGTCGTGCCATGCGGTTCGAGCGAGTTGTGCAGCGCGGTTTGCGTGGTGTAGGTCGCCTCGACGATCACATCGGCCTCGCGCAAACCTGCCGCCACATCGCCGCGCTCTTCCTTCTTCGGCTCACCGGCGATGTTGCCGTCGGGATGGATGCGCGGCGCGTCCGGCGCTAATGCCGCCTCGATACTTGCGGCAAAGGGCAGCACCTCATACTCGACCTCGATCA
>JAFAYS010000903.1 GCA_019240175.1 Chloroflexota bacterium
CTATAGAGGACTGAGCGAATGGCAACTTTTAGCGAACTTTTGAACGAAGTGGAGAGCCTGCGAACGCGCTTTGAAGCGCTTCGTGGGCGGCTTTGACTTAGCCACACGTGAGCAGCAGATCGCCCAGCTGGAAGCGCAGTCGAGCGATCCCGAGTTTTGGAGCAATCCCGGCGAGGCGCAGAGCATTATGCAGCGGCTGGCGCTGCTACAGTCCGAGACAACTAAGTGGAAAACGCTTGACGAGCAACTCGGCACCACCGCCGAGCTGCTTGAGCTTTCCGCCGCCGAAGACGACAGCGCGATGCTGGCCGAGCTTGAGGGCGAGGTCACGCAGCTTAACAAAACCGTCGACGAGCTTGAGATCAGCACGCTGCTCTCGGGCCAGTACGACACAGCGGCGGCGTTTATGACGATCCAGCCCGGCGCGGGCGGCGTCGATTCGGCGGACTTTGCGGCGATGCTGCTGCGGATGTATATGCGCTGGGGCGAACAGCACGACTGGAAGGTTTCGCTGATCGACGATATGCCCGCCGAAGAGGCCGGCATCAAGAGCGCGACGATCGAGATTCGTGGGCCGTACGCCTACGGCTACGCCAAGGCCGAGGCGGGCGTACACCGGCTGGTGCGGCTCTCGCCCTTTGATCAGGCGCACCGGCGGCACACCTCGTTTGCGGGCGTGGAGGTCATGCCCGAGGTCGACGACGCGATCGACATCTCGATCGAACCCGACGACCTGCGCGTGGATGTATTCCGCGCCGGTGGTCACGGCGGCCAGGGCGTCAACACCACCGACTCGGCGGTGCGGCTGACCTACAAGGCCGGCACGCCCGAGCAGATCGTGGTCACCTGTCAGAACGAGCGCTCGCAGCTGCAAAACAAAGAAACCGCTATGAAAGTGCTCAAAGCCCGGCTGCTGGAGCGCGAGCTTCAGCGCCAGCGCGAAGAGCGCCGCAAGCTGCGCGGCGAGTATCGCGAGGCGGCCTGGGGCAACCAGATCCGCTCCTACGTGTTGCATCCCTACAACATGGTCAAAGATCACCGCACCAACGCCGAGACCAGCAACACGCAAGCGGTGCTCGACGGCGACATCGATCTGTTTGTCGAGGCGTTTCTGCGCGAGAATATCGAGCAAGATCAGCCATGAGCCGGGGCGGACGGACCATGTTGAAATACCTGCCAACAATCGCGCGGACTCTGCGCGATTATTTGATCATGACGATCGGCGTGATCTGCGTGGCAATCTCGATCGATCTGTTTCTGGTGCCCAACAACGTCGTGACCGGCGGCCTCACCGGCGTCGCGATCATCCTCAACGATCTGTTTGGCACGCCGATCGGCCTGGTCAGCCTGATCCTGAATATTCCGCTGCTGATCGCGGGCTTTCGCTATCTAGGCGGCTTTGTCTTCGGCATCCGCACGGTCTACGCGACGGTCGCGCTGGCGTTCGCGATCGATCTGCTGAATCCGTATGTCGGACGCTACATGAGCGCCACCGCCGATCCGCTGCTCTACACGCTCTACGGCGGCGTGCTGGACGGCGTCGGCGTCGGGCTGGTTTTTCGATCGCAGGGCACGACCGGCGGCGTCGATATTATTGCGCGCTTCTTGCAGCGCTGGCGCGCCATTCCCATGGGCCGCTCGCTGCTGGCGATGAATGTGTTGGTCTTTGCCGCCGCCGCCTATCTTTTCTCGCTCGACAAGCTACTCTACGCGCTGCTGGTCGCCTTTATCAGCGGTCGCACCGTCGATCTGGTGCTGGAAGGCGCTTCCTACGCGCGACAGGCAGTGATCATCACGGCGCATCCCGAAAAGATCCAAAGCTCGATCTTGCACACGCTTGGTCGCGGCGTGACGGTGCTGGAAGGGCGCGGCGGCTACACCGAGACCGAGCGCACGGTGCTGCTGTCGGTGGTGGCGCAGTCCGAGGTCAGCGTGCTCAAAGCGATTGTGCGCGAGTGCGATGCCAACGCGTTTGTGATCTTCAGCAACGTCAACGAGGTGCTGGGCGAGGGCTTCCGGCCATCAATCCAGTGAGCCGCGCATGACTCCTCCTCAGTCCGCGATCGACGAGGCGCTGGCGATCACACGCGCATTTCATCGTCAGCCAGGCGCAGTCTCAGCCGCGATCCAGCGACTTGCGGGCGGCATGAATAACGCCGTGTACCGTGTACAGCTTGCGGATCAGCCGGTCTGCGTCAAGCTCTACAAAGTCGACGAGCGTCAGCGCGCCGAGCGGGAATGGCAGGCGCTGTGCTGGATCGGTGAGCGTGGTCTTGGGATCGCGCCACAGCCGCTCCATTTCGCGCCTGATGCCGAGCTACCGGCGGTGGTGATGGAGTTTGTGCCGGGCGTGTCGCTCTCCGATCAGCAGCCGGGAGTGCGCGAGCTGGCAGCGCTGGCGGCAACGCTCAAGCAGCTGTATGCGCTCACACCGCAGATCAGCACGTATCCGCACACCGTGATTGGCACACCGCTCGGGCTGATGCAGCGCGTCGAGAGCTGGCTGGCCCAGCTAGCCGATCGCGCCGACGAGCCGCTGGTAGCGCAGATTCTGGCAGTAATGGCGCAGTGGGAGAGCGAGGCGGATCGAACAATCCTCGCAATGCCGGCACCACTCGTCTTCAGTCGTGGCGATCCCAATCTGGCAAACTGCTTGTGGGACGGCCAGCGCGTGCGCTGCGTCGATCTTGAGTACAGCGGCTGGAGCGATGTGGCCTTTGATCTGGCCGATCTGATCGAGGCGCAGCCCTCACGCCATGTCAGCGATCCGGCCTGGGAGCGCTTCATCGACTTGTTTGAGCTGCACGATCCCGCCGCCCAAGAACGACTGGCTGCCGCTCGCCGGCTGTGCGCGGTCTTCTGGATCTCGCTGTTGTGGCGGCGCTGGGAGCGAGGCGAGCCGGTGGAGCATGAGCTAGCAGGGCAGACTCGCCGCGCCCGCCAGCGGCTGAAGCGTGCTACACTCTGAGCGCAACCAGGACCAACCAAGGAGCATACATGGAGATCAAATGGACGCCCTGGCGTGGACAATACATTAAGAGCAGCAGCAACGAAGAGGACGAGGGCTGCGTGCTGTGTGTCGCGCACCAGGCCAACCGCGACGCCGAGAAGCTTGTGCTGTATCGCGGTGAGCACGCATATGTGCTGATGAATCTGTACCCGTACAATCCAGGCCATCTGATGGTCGCGCCGTACGAGCACACCGCCGATTTCGCGAATCTTCCAGCCGCAGTTGCGACGGAGATTATGGCGCTCGGGCAGCGCTGCACGGCGGTGCTTCAGGCGGAGATGCAGCCACACGGCTTTAATCTGGGCATGAATCTGGGCCGGGTCAGCGGCGCGGGCGTGGATCAGCATCTGCATCTGCATATCGTGCCGCGCTGGAACGGCGATACCAACTTTATGCCGCTGATCGGCGGCGTGAAGCTGATCCCCGAGGCGATCGACGATACCTACGCCGCGCTCAAGCCACGCTTCGATGCGTACACGTAGATCTTTTGAGCCATAAACAACACAACGCCGCCGAAAATCTTCGGCGGCGCTGCGATTCCTGCTCAGCCTAGTCTGAGACGTACATATCGATCAGCGCGACCAGACGCTCGACGTTGAACGGCTTGTGAACAATCACCGCGCCCTCAGCCTCAAGATCGGCAAACCAGGGCTTGCGATCCAGCGCCGTCATGATAATAATCGGCACGCCCTCGTAGCTCAGCCGCTCCTGGATCTGGCGAAAAAACTGCACGCCATCGACGTGCGGCATCATCACATCGGAGATGACCACATCCGGCTGAAGGCTTTCAAGGCGCTCAAGACCTTCCTCGCCATCCGAGGCTAATTCCACGTGGTAGCCTGCCTGCTTCAACGTAATCTCCAGCACAGTCTGAAGGCTTACGTCGTCGTCAATGATAAATATCGTCTTGGGCATGAAGCACCTTTTTGCAGCACAGCCGGGGGATGCAATGCCCGACATTATAGCAGACATTCTACCGACCCTCGTAGCTTAGAGCTTGACCATCACGCGGCCCTGCGACGGCCCCAGGTGCAGCACACAGCCGCCGTCGATGTCGAACTCCTCGCCGGAAAGCACGTCGCGCCAACGGCCTGCCCCAGGAAACTCCACCTCGATCTGCTGGTCGGCGGGGCAGAAATTCAGGCCGACGACCACCACATCGCCTTCGTCGTTCCAGCGATGGAAGACCAGCGTTTTGTGC
>JAFAYS010000926.1 GCA_019240175.1 Chloroflexota bacterium
GCGCTCTTGCTCGATATCGCCGAGTTTGCTGAAGAGTGGCTGACCAGTGCGCAGGCGCTGGGCCTAGCCTCACGGCAGATCGATACGCGCATCCAGCCCTGGGAGCGCAACCGCCCGGCTCTGCCGGTGGCGCGTGCCCGGCCCGTCGCCAGCGCGTCCAGCCGTCGCCGGGAGCCGGAGTATGAGTTCGAGTACGAGCTATAGGGCGGCAGGCAGCCGGGAGCCGATCATGGAACGCACACGAGCTATGCGCCGGAGCGAGGCGGCGCTTGAGCAGCTGCTGCAGCGCATCGACCACGCTGTCGACGAGTACGCGCGGAGTCGTCGAGCGCGTCGCGTGGTGGGCGATCGCTGGCGGAGCGACGATCTACGGCCTGATGAGGATGCCGTCGTGGAGCCGCACGCCGACGACTGGGCGGCCTGGTGGTCGCTGCCACTGGCGATCCGCGATTGGCTGTTGGGCTACGTGCCTGCCTGGTGGTCGCTATCGCCGCTGGTCTTGCGCCGCTTCTTGCTGACCACCGCGCGCCTGATCGTCTGGCGGCGTCTGTCGCCGCGTTTGGCGCTCCGACGGGCGGCGCTCAGGCTACGGTTGCCGCCGCCACGACCGAGAACGCGGGCAGCCAGGGTCGCGGCGCGCTCGGCTATTCGCGAGTTTCGCGCGGCGGCACAGCGCGACCGGCAGCGTGTAGGCTCGGCTCCCAGGCGGTCGCTGGCATCCCGATCTCGCACACGTCGTCCAGTGCCTGTCTCTGCTGTACGCCGGCGGATACCGCTGCGTCGCGCCAGTAGGGGCGTAAGGACGCGCTTCCGCTGAGGGGAAGGAGTGTTGCATGTTTGCCAGCTATCGAGCGAACGACGCCGAAGCCGAGCTTGAGAACATGCTCCGCCGGGCGGACGAGTCGATGATGCGATTGTTACGCGGGCAGGCTGGACGTTATCCCGCGCGGCGTCTGCCAGCGCTCTTAAGACAGCAAGGCTTTCTTCCAACCCAGCATTTCCTGGATCGGCTGCGTGAGCGGGCACAGGCACGCGGTATTCGCTTCGATCCGCGCTTGTTCGGCGACGAGTTTCAACGCGCGCGGCATTATCGCCAAACGCGGCCAGGCTACACCACCCGCATCGCGGTGATGCGCGGCTTGCCGGTGCTGTACCGCATGGGCGGTCGAACCGGCAACAAGGTCGTGCTGGCCGGCGTGCTGCCGGAAGGTGGCCTGCCGCCGGTCGTGCCCGCGAGTCCGCCCAGGCTGCGCGAAGGCGAGGAGCTGTTTGGCCGGCTGTGGAATCGGCTTCGAGCAGTGGGCGGCACGCGACGGCGACCGCCGATGTCGGGATCTGCCCCACGCGGAGGCATGCGCCTGGCTGCCGGTCGGGGCACAGGTGGCGGTCGTATGGGCAGCAGTCCGCCGAGCAGTGGTGGAATGCCGCCGGGCGGTGGTGGAACGCCGAGGCTCGTCGGCAGCGATACGCTGGTTGTCGGGCGCGGCAGGAGCTCTGCGCGCAGCACGGTGCCTGATATTGGTATGCCGGTGACGATGGATATACGCCGAGCGACCAACCCGCACTACCGCGTGCTGCTTGATCAGGCCTTAGCGCAACACCCTGAGCTGCGGGGTGCGTTCCGTGACGTGTTTTTAGAGCGCATGGGCATTACTCCGACCATCCAGGCCGGGACAGTGGCTATCGGAGTTACGCCTGCCGGCGCGCAAGTGGCGCGTGATATGCTGCGTCAGGGCGGTACGCTGCGTGTTCTGCAATCGGTGCCTGCCGGAGCAACCTTTCAGCAGGTCGAGCAGGCGATCCGCAGGGTGCTCCCGGCTCAAGGATTGGTAAATATCCAGGCGGTGCTCCATCAGCAAAACGGACTCGATCATGTGCTGCTTACTGCGACCAGAGCGTAAGCGCGTCGGGTGATGTCATATGAGCTGCAACGCCGCGATTGAGTACGCTCGCCGGTATCGGGCGCGCTTTGTGTGGGAATTTCAGGAACTCCTGCGCTTTCCCTCGGTGAGTGCCCAGCCGCAGCATGCCAACGCTGTCAAGCGCTGCGCCGATTGGCTGGCTCGCCATCTACAAACAATCGGCATGCAGCGCGTGCGCGTGGTGCCGACCGCCCGTCATCCGATCGTGGTGGCCGAGTGGCGACACGCGCCGCGCCGGCCTACGGTGCTAATCTACGGTCACTACGATGTGCAGCCCGCCGATCCGCTCTCGGACTGGCGCGATCCGCCGTTTGCCGGAGTTGTGCGCGGCGGCACGCTCTACGGTCGCGGCGCTTCCGACGATAAAGGCCAGCTCTGGGCGCATGTCAAGGCGCTCGAAGCCTCCCTGCGATCGTGCGGGAGATTGCCGGTCAATGTTGTGTGCGTCTTCGAGGGCGAGGAAGAGATCGGCAGCCCACATCTGCGCGCTTTTCTAGAGCACGACGCGGCGGTGCGCACGGCGGATCTGGCGATCATGTCAGACACGCGCTTTCTGGCCCGTGGTCGTCCCGCGATCATCTATGGGCTGCGCGGCAGTCTGGCGCTAGAGCTGGAGCTGCGTGGTCCTGCGCGTGATCTGCACTCGGGCTCGTTTGGCGGCGCGATCGGTAATCCGATCCAGGCGCTCTGCGAGATTCTCGCCAGCCTGCACGATACTCAAGGCCGGATCACCGTCCCTGGCTTTTACGATCAGGTGCGTCGGATCAGCCCTGCTGAGCGGGCGTATCTGGCGCAGGCCGGGCCACGTGACACGGCGATTTTGCGGGATGCCGGCGCGCGGCACGGCGGGGACGAGCGCGGCTTTACGTTGTATGAGCGCACCACGATCCGACCGGCGCTGACGTTCAACGGTATCAGCGGCGGCTATGCGGGCAGCGGCGGCAAGTCGATCATTCCCGCCTGGGCGCGGGCCAAGCTCAGCTTTCGTCTCGTGCCGGATCAGCAGCCGCAGACGATCGAGCGGCTGTTTCGCCGTCATATCGCGCGGATCACGCCGCCGACGGTGCAGAGCGCGATCCAGCGGCATTCGAGCGCGCAGCCGGCCTTGATCCAGCCGGATCATCGTGCGTTTGAGGCCGCCGCTAGCGCGTACGAGCGCGGCTTTGGGTCCAGGCCCGTGCTGCTGCGCTCCGGCGGGACGATTCCGGTGGTCAACACGTTCGCGACGCTGCTGGGGATTCCTACGGTGCTGATGGGCTTTGCGCTGCCCGACGATCGCATGCACGGGCCGAACGAAAAGTTTGAGCTGCCGCAGCTCTATGGCGGGATCGCGACGGTGATTCATATGCTGCACGAGCTTGGCGCACAGACAACGTATGTCCAGCTTAACACTGCACTGCATCCGTCGTTCAAGG
>JAFAYS010000978.1 GCA_019240175.1 Chloroflexota bacterium
CTCGGTCGTCATCAGCGCCAGCACCGCTTCTGATACGACCAGGTTGGTTCCATCGGGGCGCTCGCAGTAGAGGCTACTCTCGCGGTCAATCAATTGACCATCACACTCAAACCGCTGAACGGGCACGCCGTCACGATCCAGGATATACAGATAATAGGTCGGTTGTTCTACAGCTGCCGGCAGAACTTCGCCGACAACTGCCGTCGCGCCGAGGGCTGGGTACACCTCAATGCCGCTTGATACGTCAGGGCGTGGCGAGCTAGTCATTCCCTGCTGGCAGCCGGTGATCGCCAGTGTGCCAAGCGCAATGATGATCAAGCTGCGATATACGCGTGTGCTACGAAAAAGATGCATGTGGCTCTCCCTGCTGAAGAAAATGTGCTGAATCTACGCCGAATTTGATCGGAGGTTACAACGATCAGCGGCAGCGACATGCGAAGCTCAGGGAAACGAACAATACCAGCACTAACCAAAGGGGTTGCAGGGCATGCTATGATGTTAAAAATTAGTAAAACGGTAGGAGGTACACATGTCCGCACTCTTTGCGTTCAACGTCGCCAAGCCAGTTGAAATGACGGACTTTGGCGATGCGGGCACTTACGATCCGCAGGAGCAGGTCTGGGTCGGCGGCGATCGCGCGGTCGCCGCAGCCAACTGCACCAATCGCTGCGGCTACTCCGGCTATGTGGTGTGTCGCTCGAACGGCAGCTCGTGCTTGATTGGCGACTACCGCAGCACAGGCAACTACTACGCCTGTATCTACCGCATCTGCGACATCTCCTAGACGGATCGCTGATCAATCACTGGCGCAATGGTACCTGGCCTGGCTTCAAAGCCGGGCCTTTGCTATGGTCCTGAAGTAACAGCGATTGATCAGTGTGCACGCGCAGCGCCGGCACGCTCACAAGGGCTTGCAGCCTGTGCTATGATGGAAAAATGGTAAAACGATAGGAGGTACACATGTCCGCACTCTTTGCCTTCAATGTCGCTAAACCAGTTGAAATGGCAGATTTTGGCGATGCAGGCACCTACGATCCGCAAGAACAGGTCTGGGTCGGCGGTGACCGCACAGTGGCAGGCGTAGTATGCACCAGTAAATGCGGCTACTCCGGCTATCTACGGTGCCAGATCAGCGGAAATGTTTGTGTTCAGTCAGACACGACCAGCACCAATCCGTATTATGCCTGCATTTATGTCGGCTGCGACGTGGTCTAGCGTGCCTGGCTGGCCAACCTCATAGAAACGCGGGCTCAGCTAAGCTGAGCCCGTTTGCTACCCGTTGTCCACTCACTACCGTCCCAAAGCCGCAGCACAATATCAGCGAAAGCGATTGACCAGCCTGGGCGACGTTTTGCTTTCTAGACTGCCTTCCCAGGTCTGCTTGATCAATTTCCACGCATCTTTGCCCAGCGCATCACGCACTTGCACAATGCCCTGCTGATCGATCACGCAGAAATAAGGATACAGCCCGCGTGGATTATAGGTGTGATGAAAAGCTGAGGTCTGACCGGCAGGAACCAGCATCGGCAAATGCAGCTGAATATCTTGTTTCTCGCTGATCGTGTTCAGCCAGGCTTGCGTCTCGCCAATGCTCGAATCGCTCACCAGCACGAAATCGACATTCGCTGTCTGCTTAGCCTGCGCGCTCAGCTTTTCAAGCATAGGCACTGCATCCTGACATGTGCCGCAGTGCGGTGAGACAAACAGCAGCGCCACATTCTGGCCGGCGTAATCCGCCAGCCTGACGATCTCGCCGCGCAGATTCTTGGCCTTGAACTCCGGTGCCGGCGCGCCAACCGTCAGCTCGGAACGCTCCTCACGCTCCGCCTCACGCGCCTGCATCGCGGCCACCGAGCGTAGCCAGTGGATAACGCGCAAGGTGAGCATCAGATTGACCAGCAGCAAGATCCACAGCAGAATGTTGCTATATACAAGGAACTGCTCCATCGTTCGTGCGCTCCTTAGTTGATGTGAAACGGCTGCCGCAGCGTCTCCGCAATATCGGCAAGATTGGTCACGCACAGCGTGAAGGCCGCCGCCATCAAGGCAATCAGCACTACCTCCGCACTATTGATCGTCGCTCCTGTTTCAGCCACCAGCGCTAAGCCCAGCAGACTACACCCGATCAAGAGCAGATTCCTGAGCACATCATAGGGCGAGACGTGCTGCTCGCTCCGGCCAAAGCAGTTACACGTCACCTTGATCCTGCGCTGCAAAACAAGCAGTAGCGCGACCGCGAAGAGCGCCAGCAGCACGATCGCCAGCACAAAGCCGAGCCCCAGCAGCGCGCCGCCTGCCAGCATCAGTAGCACAACCGCCACCTCGCCCACCAAAAACCCCCAGGCCGCCGCGCTGACCAGCCCCGCCGGCAGCAGCTTAAAATCCGCGATCGCCTCACGAAAGGCCGCAACATCACGCGCCTTGCCGAGCGCAGATACTGCGAAGATCAGCGCCAGCGCGATCCGGCAAAACAGCAAAAGATGGGTAGCAAACATGGTCGCTCCTTAGCTAGCAATCTCCCAGCGCACATCGGAGATCAGTCCTGCCTGCATTGCCTGCGACGGTGGCCGCCAGCGGTGGACCTGCTGCGCACTAAACGTCGTGCTCGCGATCAGCCCAACCACCTCGCGCTCGGCCTGACCCGGCGCATCGGCCAGCTGTGCCTGGCAGGCTTGCCGCAGATCCCAGAGCAGCGTTTCCTCGGCAGGTGAGGTAAAGCGCACATTCAAACCCAGGCTGAGGGCATCGGCGCGCGTAATAATATAATCGTGGGCGTAGTAGCCGCCGACCAGCTGATCGACAATCCGCTGACGCACCTCGGCCTCGGCTTGCGGCAGCTGATAGGCCAGCAGCTCCATCGCGATCTGGCGCGTCATGAGGTCCGAGCGGTAAAACGCGCTGAGCGAGGTCGGAAAAAAACGCTGCGCGACCATCGCCAATACCTGTAGCCGATCTTCTTTGTCGGTCACACCAAACCAGTCCTCGGCCATCTGTTGAAAGGCCCGAATATCGGCAGCCGAGACCGTGCCCTGGGCGTTGGGCGGCGGTGGCTCGGTGGAGTTGATTCCCGGATCGAGCGGGCTTAGCTCAGCCAGCGGTCCCAAGATCAACTCGTCGGCGCTGAGACACAGCAGCGTGCCCGACGAGCGCACACGGTACGGCGCGAGAATCGTCAGGCGCTCAGCGTACTCCCGCAGCAGCAGCGCGATCCGCCGCGTGGTGGTGACATAGCCGCCACGGGTGAGCAGCACCAGATCCAGATTCTCGATCCGGCCCAGGCGGCGCAAACACTCGTACAGCACATCGACCGCTTCATCGTTGAGCGTGGCGTGAAAAACCATCGCAGGCTGGCCGCGATGTGCTTCTAGAGCCGCAAGCTGCGGCAAAGCAGTGTTGGTCATAAACAGCAACTTTCAAAAGCGTGTCAGCATTGTTGTATCGCTCGCCTCGTCGGGGGCCGCGCGACGATACTGGCTGGTTTGCAGCTCGAACATCGCGGCGTAGCGGCCCTTGGCGGCCATCAGCTGCTCGTGC
>JAFAYS010001008.1 GCA_019240175.1 Chloroflexota bacterium
GATGTCGCGGTAGGCGGGATTGAAGATCGAATGATCGATCAGGCCCGCTTGAATCACGCCGAAGCCAATCGCGAGCAGGATGATTGTGGGCCAGCCGCGATCGGCGCGACGCGTCACCTCGCGGATTAGCAGGGCCGGACCGCCGTACAGCGGCCCAAAGATCAAGAGACCGAAGAGCAGTTCGCCAGGATTGCCGGTCGACGTATCGTAGCCGATCAAATATTCGGCGAAGAGCGGTGCCAGGAAAAATACTCCCAGCGCCGGGGCGATTCGTCGCAGCCATGACTGTTGCGGCTGTGAGCGCAGCCGCTGATGAGTAGTGATGGTATCCATGGATTCCTCGTTGAGTTTTGCGATCAGTTGGCCTGATCGGTCGATTCGGGCTGCTTGGCGGCGGCCTGGTTGCGCTGATGCCGCTGAAACTCTTCGATCGCCACAAAAACGGCGATCACGATCGGCAGCAGCCACTTGCCCCAGGCGAACACCGGCGACTTCACGATCCACCCAATCCAGGAGCGCAGCCACTGGCGCAGGCCCAGGAACGGCAGATCGATATCTGGCAGCCAAGCGAAGATCTGCGCGCGCAGCGACCGCAAGAACGCGCCGACGTCGGGTAGCCACGACCAGTCGAGATCCGGCAGCAGGCCCAGGATCAGCGCGCCGATACCCAGCAGCGGCAGCGCAACTTGCAGCACAGCGATCGCGACGTGGCGGGCGGCGTAGAGCGCTGGATGTTCGCGCTGAAACTGCGCCAATCGCGCGGCCCGCGATCCCGGCGGCGGCGTGAGCGGTATGCCATGTTTCTCTGGCTCGGGCTGGTCGTCGTGCGCCTCAAGCAGCACGCAGCGGGCGACCTGTCCGCTCCACCAGCCCCACTGAACCAGCACGGCCCACTGCTGCCAGCGCAGGTGCGTGCGATCACCGATTGAGGCCTGCTGCTCCTCGACGAACTGCCCGTCGATCAAGAGCCGCGCCGTGTTCGTCAGACTGGCAGCCGTGATCTCAACTTCAAAGCGGTGTCCGGCGTGGTCAAGCGTATAGCGAGCGGGAAGTGCTTGTGTTTGTATAATCATTCTCTGGCCAGGCTTTTATGCCCTCTCCTTACATGGTGCCAGTCTAGCGAACCACCGTTCCCGCCACATCGGCTGGCGTGTGGATTGGGCGTGCGCCTCGGGATCAGGCGATGATCCATCGCGGGGCGGATGCGATCCTGGCCTGTAGATGGATCGGGCGCGGCGGGTAGCTATGCTATACTCGGCCCGATGTGGTGAAAAAGCTCTGGTGGTGTGTCAATGCTGCACTCATTTCGTCGCCTGCAATGGCGGATGACCTTCTCGTATATTTTGGTGACCATCCCCGCGATTGTGCTGCTCCAGGCCTGTTTTCTGCTGCTGGTCTTTGGCGCGTTTTACGCCTTCATGAACTCGCAGATATTGGCCGAAGATCAAGCCAGCGCGCTGTCGGTGATCGCGCCTCAGGCGGCCTCGTATCTCGGCGGCCCTGCTCCGGATCAGGACGGCCTCACGCAGTGGTTGCAGGGCACGATGTGCGGCGGTTCCTATGAGCGGACAATGTTTACCGAAGATACGCATCCGGCAGTGTTGCTGACAGCGGTGGTAGATGCCAACGGCCAGGTCGTGGCCGAGGCGACCGGTGCCACGCGTCCGGGTGCGCAGCTCGCCGATCAGCTCGATCCATTGGGCCGGCAGGTGCTTGACGCTGCCCTGAGCGGACAAACTACACCCGAGACGCTGGCGCTGCGCCAGCCGAATAACGGGATCGTCGCGGCTGCACCGATCAAGGACACCGATCAGCGCGTTGTCGGCGCGTGGTTCGTTAATGTTGCCGCCGCCCGCTTCTTCACCCGTGACGAGGCGTTCTTCATTCTGCTGGTCTTTCTCGTGCCCTTGGCGATCATGGCCTCGGTCTTCGCGATTGGCCTGGGCACGATCTATGGCTATCTGACCTCGCGCAATCTGGTGCAGCGCCTGCGGGTGCTGTCGTCGGCTGCGGATGCGTGGAGCGCCGGCGATTTTCGCGTGGTGAGCCAGGATCGCTCCAAAGATGAGCTGGGCAATCTGGCGCAGCGGCTGAATCAGATGGCCGAGCAGCTGCAAACGCTGGTCACGACGCGCCAGCAGCTGGCGGCGCTGGAAGAGCGCAATCGTTTGGCGCGCGATCTGCACGATTCAGTCAAGCAGCAGCTGTTCGCGATCAGTATGCAGCTGGCCTCGGCGCGCACGCTCTTGCCCAAGCAGGCGGCGGCGGATCATCTACTGGAACATGCCGAGTCGTTGACGCAGGCGGCCCAGCACGAGGTCATGTCGACGATCCACGCGCTGCGTCCGGCGGCGCTGCATCAGGTCGGGCTGTTTGAGGCCGTGCGCGCCTATGCCGCCGGCTGGTCGCAGCAGTATGGTATCGCGGCGCAGGTAGAGTGCCAGGGTGAGGTTGCGCTACCGCTGGTCGTGGAGCAGGAGCTGTTTCGTGTGGCGCAGGAAGCGCTGACCAATAGTGCGCGGCACAGCGCGGCAACGCAGGTAACGATCCAGCTGACAGCGGATTGTCACGCCGGCACGCTCACGATCGCCGACAATGGCCGCGGCTTCGATCCACAGGCTACCGATCGGCATGGCATCGGGCTGCAAAGTATGCGTGAGCGGGTTGCCGCGCTCGACGGCACACTGCGGATCGAGAGCCGTCCCGGCACCGGCACGCGGCTGATCGCCGCAATACCGCTCCCCAAGGAGGGCCGCGATGAATGAGCGCATCACTGTGCTGCTGGTCGACGATCACACGATCGTGCGGCAGGGCGTGCGTACGTTTCTTGAGCTACAGCCGGATATTGCTGTGATTGGCGAGGCGGAGACCGGCGTTGAGGCCGTGCGGCTGGCCAGCGAGTACGCGCCGGATGTGGTGCTGATGGATCTTAAGCTGCCCGAGATGGATGGCATCGCGGCGACGCGTAAGCTGGTGGAGATCAGCCCGCGCACGCATGTGATCGTGCTGACGTCCTACCACGACGACGAGCATATTTTTCCGGCGATTCGCGCCGGCGCGATCTCGTATGTGCTGAAAGATATTCGTCCCGCCGCGCTGGCCGATGTGGTGCGCAAAGCCGCCGCCGGTGAGGCGGTGCTGCATCCACGGGTAGCCCGTCGATTGATGCAGGAGATCAACCGGTCGCGCGCGGTGGCTGATGCGCTGGCGGCGCTCACCGAGCGTGAGGTCGAGGTGCTGCGGCTGGTCGGCGAGGGCTTGAGCAACGCCGAGATCGCGGCGCGGCTGGTGATCAGCGAGAAAACCGCGAAAAGCCATATCAGTAATATTCTGAGCAAGCTGCATCTGGCCGATCGCACACAAGCGGCGGTGTATGCCTGGCGCGAAGGTTTGATGCATCCCAACGCTACATCCGGCGATCTACGCTGAGTTGCCGGCTGTTGGAAGTTGTCATGCGGTGGAGCAGTATGGTACTGTATTGATAATGATCCTGTCGCTCAACCCAACTTCCATGTGCAGCATATGCTGAAGAACACACCCTATGACTCAAACTGATCTTCCTTCAACTCCGATGGTTGTTCATCCGATCGCGCTGTTGGCGACGCCTGCCTTAGGTGATGCAGTGCGCGCGCTGCTTGATAGCGGCGATACGCTGATTGCTGGCAAAGCATACGATGGCTTTATCGAGGTCCAGA
>JAFAYS010001205.1 GCA_019240175.1 Chloroflexota bacterium
TGATCCCGATGTTTTCGCGCTGTGGCACTCGTCACGAGCCGATGGCGGCGCGAACTACGCTGGCCTGCGCGACCCACAGATCGATCAGATGCTGACAGATGGGCGCGCGGCCACCAGCGAGAGCCGGCGCATTCAGATCTACGGGCAGTTCCAGCGCCGCTGGGCCGAACTGCTGCCGAGCCTGCCGCTCTACCAGAGCGTGCTGGCCTACGACGTGGACCAGGCAATCGCGGTGCCGGAGCAGTCTTCGGCGTTTGTCACTGCCCGCGCCGATCGGTTCATGCTGCTGGATGATTGGACGATTCCGCAGCGCTAGCCCTTTCCACAATGCCCACCTAATTCTGGTAATCTTGTTGTGATACAATCTCTTTACTGGGGCTTTGTATCAGGCGAAGGATGACTGCCAATGCTACCGATCCCTATTCCATATGAACAGCTTATTGCATTCTGCCAGCGCTGGAAGATTCGTGAGTTGGCGGTCTTTGGCTCTGTCCTCCGTGATGATTTCTCGCCACAAAGTGATATTGACATTCTTGTGACGTTTACTGACGACGCAGATTGGAGCCTTTTTGATCACGTCAAAATGGAACAAGAGCTGGAGTCATTACTCCACCGAAAAGTTGACCTGCTGACGAAATCTGCCGTTGAGCAAAGCACCAATCTAATCCGGCGGAAGGCCATCTTAGGTACAGCACGTACGCTGATTGCAGCATAAAGGCGTATGATGTCACGAAATGACGCTACCCTGCTTGATATTGTCAAAGCGGCAGAGCTTATCAACGCGTTCGTGAAGGATATGCAGAAAGCGTCGTTCGTACAAGACGTCAAAACTCAATCAGCAGTACAACATCAGTTGTTGATCATCGGTGAAGCGGTTAAGCGACTAACACAGGATTTTCGCAATCAACATTCAACGATTCCCTGGTCGCTCATGGCTGGAATGCGAAATCATTTGATCCACGGTTATGATACGGTCAATCTAAATGAAGTGTGGAACACCGCAACTCGCGATATTCCTACACTAATTACGCAACTCAAACCCCTGATTGCTCAACCACCCGATCACCTCGACTAGCAAACAAGCGTAAGTCTCAATCATAGATTGTAAAAATTGCGGGCTAAAATACAATCCTAGCGTCCTCTTCCTTTGCGTATCGTCTCAGCTACTCGCTCGATGCCTGCCGCCGCATCCGCCCACGCTGTATCGCGATCGCCCCAGGTGGTCACAGGCTTGGCATCTTTGGGCAGTGCTTGAAGTTTGCCGAACGGCGCTTTGTGCCAGTTGCAGGTACGCAGAATGATCGGAATCACGCGTGCCGAGCCATCCTCATGCTTTTCGAGGGCGCGCTTCATTTCCTTCTCGTAGCAGTAATCCGAGGCGATAAAATCGGCGCTGATCAGCAGCAAAATAATATCCGCGCGCTCAAGATTCTCGTCGATCTTGTCTTTCCACTCCTCGCCGGCCTCAATCTGCCGGTCGTGCCACGCATCGATCAATCCCTGACGATGCAGCAACTTGAGATGCGTTTCCAGGTCGTTGCGCAGCTGCTCGTCTTTGTGCGAGTAGCTGTAGAAAACGCTCACCGCCTCAGTCTTGCCTTCCATAGTTCGCTCCCTTCTACGTGTACGGGGAAGATCAACACCGTTGAGTAGCTCCTGCACATCCACATTGATCACATCTGTTCCCACAACCCAAGGAAATGCCTGTACACCTTTTTGCTCCATAACCTGTAGATGGTGATATGGCAAAACCACATCCGGATGATCTGGCAGCGGCACCATCTCTTGCGGCTGAAGATTACGAATCGCGCGATGAATGCTGTCAAACTCGATTCGAATCAGCGTGAGCAAGCGACGACGGCCTTCACGCGTCCCAGAGACCGAGATCAGCACTTTTTTATCCTGCACATCTGCTTTCACCAAAGCGCGGTTACCTTCAAATTCCAGGATCACGCCGGTACGCCAGCGCGGCAGCTTCTCGCTTAGATGATGCGTGCGCACCGTGAAGCGCGGCAGCAGACCTTCCGGTAAAATTGGATAGTGATACTGGAAGTTCAAACATTCTTCAGGATCGAACTCCGCCGTCTCTTCTGGCTCTTGCTTGTCCAGCAGTTCAGGAACGAGATAATGAAACTCGTCGTCGGGAAACGAGAAGCAGAGATCAAACTTTTTCATCAGGTCGAAGATGAATCGGCGCATCTTCGGCGGGTAATCTTTTGGGTCAAGAATGCTCGTAACGTCGTTAAGGTAAATCTGGCCCTTCTGTCGTGCCAGTCTCTCGGAATTAAGGATTTTGTAAATTCCAGTTGTTACCCAATGCGGATTGAGGACGTGCGTATCCTGCAAGCGTGGATCGTCCTTGTAGTTTAAAACGATGCCAAGTTGGTGCAAATAGCCAGCTAAATCTTCTTGCGCCTTTGCATCTGTTTCACCATGTTCCGCACAGAATATCTGATATTTATCAAATTCCAGGTAATTTTGTTGCATCTTTGCAAGCTGATCCTTGATCTCGAACCAACTTCCAGGAAAAGCATCTCGTAGATGCTCCAAACGATCAGTCTCACGATCGATAGCTCTTCGTAGTTCTTCAATACCAAAACCGTAAGCACAATCAGTCTTAATAAACTCTCGAATACCAGAATACTTTCGTTGCAACCCAATACGATTTAGATCGAAAGGATGTTCCTTGAATTTATTCATCACCACGATAACTGGTGAATCGCCTCCAAAACTTTCAATATGCTTAAGCCAATACTCAGCGTCAGTATCTTCCATACCTTCTCGACCATTGAGCACAAGTAAATACAAGCTACGTTGAGTCAAGAAGAATTGATGTGTGGCATGCATGATCTCCTGTCCGCCAAAATCCCATACATTCAAACGAATCTCTTCATTCCCGTTTAACACACGAGGCCATTGTGTAATCTGAATACCTTCTGTCTTCTCCTCATTCCGGTCAAAGTGGCTGTGAACTAGTTGGTTGACTAGCGAAGTCTTTCCTACGCTACCACGCCCCACAAGGATAAGTTTGGCTTCGTTTAATGGACGACGACTGCCACGAGAGCGGAAGTAATATTCGATGATTGTTTGTGGATCTGCTGCTTGTTCCCCCTCATCTACAAGCTCCCAAGATGGCCCTAAGATTTCATCTGGCAATCCTAGCTGAGCATTGGCATGAAGATAGAGTTGGGTTAGCGAGGTAAGGAGTTTAAGGGATGCTGGTAAATCTATGAGTTGATTACCATCGAGATCTAGACGCTCCAACTGCACTAGTTGAGTCACCGACTCGGGTAGTGTCTCCAGTTGATTATAAGACAGATACAATCGCTGTAATTTTCTTAACTGCCCAAGCGACTCTGGCAATCTCGTTAGTTCATTGTTATCTAGGAACAGCCGCTGCAACTGCGTCAACTGTCCAATCCCTTCTGGGAGGTACTCAAGTTGATTGCTATAGAGCAAGAGGATTTGCAATTGCGTCAAATTCCAAAGGGCTTCTGGTAATTCTGTTAGCCCTAACCTAGACAAATCTAATTCAATTTCCTGAGTCCTTCGTGCTTCCTCAATCCGCTCAAGTGCAATAGCCATTCCGTCTTTTTGCTGTATATCTTCCTCGTGAGAGTTGGTCATTGGTATAACTCCATACTTGTATTGCAGCAATCAATGCGATGAATTTGGAAAAGTGATTGATCTATGGTGAACGAAGATTGAAACGTCGAGAAAAATCATATCACGCGAAGGCAAGAGGAGGTTTGTGGGCAAAAGAAAAACCCACCAGTCATTGACTGATGGGTGAGTGGAGCGGGAGACGGGATTCGAACCCGCGACCTTCTCCTTGGCAAGGAGATGCTCTACCAACTGAGCCACTCCCGCAAACATCATTTGCTTGCGACGTGCGGGAGTATACCATAGCGTTTAAAAAATTGCAAATCGAAAATGCCGATCTTTTTCGCCTTTGTGGCAACGTCTGGGGGCCGATCAAATCAAGCGAACATCTACTATCTGTGCTATCATTCATCTACGACGATAGAACGTACGTACTGGTGCCTCACCCAACAGCATCCCCCGCGCACCACAGCTAGAGCCGAAACCAATGGATGCAGAGCAGAAACTAGAACTTCTCGCCGACGACGCGCGCTTTGAGTCGTGCGATAGCTTCACGCCGCGCAAACGCAAGGGCAAGCAGACCGGCCCTGGCATCACCACTACACAGGGCGCGAACGGCAAGCCGATGGCGCTGTTTCGCCTGCTGCAAAGCAACAGCTGCGAGTGGGACTGTCCCTACTGCCCGCTGCGACGCTCCAACGACATCGAGCGCGCCACGCTTGAGCCCGAGGAGCTGTCGACGCTGTTTATGCAGCGTCACGAGCAAGGCGCGGTGCAGGGCCTGTTTCTCTCCTCGGCAGTGGCGGGCGGCGTGCGTCCGGCGATGGGCCGCATGCTCGATACTGTCGAGCTGCTGCGCGTGCGCTACCAGTACACCGGCTACGTTCACCTCAAGCTGATGCCCGGCGCACGCGCCGATGAGGTTGAGCGCGCGGCCAAGCTGGCGGATCGCGTCTCGATCAACCTTGAGGCACCCAACGGCGACCGCATGAAACAAATCTCGCCGGAGCGCGGCTGGAGCACCGTGCTTGAGCCGATGGCCTACGCCCGCGACCAGCAGGAGGCCGGCGAGCTAACATCCGGCCAGGCCACCCAGTTCGTCGTGGGCGCATCGGGCGAGAGCGACCGCGAGATTTTCGACGCGACCACGCGCATGTATCGCGAATTCAAGCTGCGCCGCGTCTACTTCAATGCCTTCCGGCCCCAGGCTGGCACGCCCATGGCTGAGCATGCCGCTACGCCGTTTGTGCGCCAGCAGCGCTTGCAGGAGGCCGACTGGCTGCTGCGTCACTACGGCTTCAAAGCCGACGAGCTGCCCTTCGAGAGCGGCGACAACCTGCCCTTGCAGATCGATCCCAAATTCGCCTGGGCGCTGCATCATCCCGAGATCTTCCCGATCGAGGTGCAGACCGCCGACCGCGAAATGCTGCTGCGCGTTCCCGGCATCGGCCCGATCAGCGTCGAGCGCATCCTGGCCATGCGGCGCAGCGCCAAATTTCGTGAGCTAGACCACCTGCGCAAGCTTGGCGTAGTCGTGGACAAAGCGCGGCACTTCCTCACCCTCGACGGACGTTTCTTCGGCAACGATACAACCCAGGTCGTCGCGCGGCTGCGCGCCAAGCCAATCGTGGAGCAGCTTTCGCTCTGGTGATCAGTCACGCCGTGTCTGGCTGCTGATCCTACACGACGACGGTCCGAAAGCTTCATGCTCCGGCTTGTCAAAGGGAGTATGATCCATTTGTTGCGCGCTGCCCCGTAGGCGCGTGGCCCGATCGTTCCGAGGAGCCTCCATGATCGAAGCCCATGACCTGCATAAATATTTCGGCACCTTCCACGCAGTACGCGGCATTTCCCTCAACGTCCCATCCGGCCAGGTATTAGCGCTGCTCGGCCCGAACGGCGCAGGCAAAACCACTACCGTGCGTATGCTTAGCGCGATCTTGCAGCCCAACCAGGGCAGCGCGCGCATCGCGGGCCACGACGTCGTCGCCGAGCCGCAGATTGTGCGCCATAAAATCGGGCTGCTCACCGAATATCCCGGCCTTTACGCGCGCATGACCGCCGTGGATTATCTGCTCTTCTTCGGGCGCTTGCAGGGCATGAACCAGCACGACTGCACGGTGCGCATCACGCAGCTGCTGCAGCAGTTTGGCCTGTGGCAGGCGCGCGATCGCAAGCTCGACGGCTACTCCAAGGGCATGAAGCAGAAAGTCGCGCTGATCCGGGCGATGATCCACGATCCCGATGTGCTCTTCCTCGACGAGCCGACTACCGCGATGGACCCGCAGAGCGCGCGCACGGTGCGCGACGCGATCGCCGAGCTGCGCAACTCGCGGCGGGCGGTGGTGCTTTGCACGCACAACCTGAACGAGGCCGAAGAGCTGGCCGATCATATTGCGGTGGTGCGCGGCGGGCAGATTGTCGCCAGCGGCACCGAGGCGCAGCTGACCCACGAGCTGCTGGGCGATCCGATCTGGGAAGTTACGACCGCGCGCTCGCTGGGTAGCCAGATCGTGGACCTCAACGCGATGTTGGAGATCGAAGAGTTCAGCGATACCTGGCTGCGCTATCGCACGCGCCGACCAGCGGAAACGAATCCCGCGCTGCTGCGCAAACTGCACAACGCCGGCGTGCCGGTGATCTCCTTGAGCGAAGTTCCGCGCTCCCTGGAAACGGTCTACCTGCGGATCGTGGGCGAAGACCAGCCCGAGCGCATGGCCGGCGTTTCGGCAGCAAACGAGGTAAACGCATGACGTTTTATCCGATCCAGGCGGTGGCGCGACGCGAGATGCGCGATAATCTCACCGACTGGCGCATGATGTTTCCGATCCTGATCCTGACTTTTGTCGTGCCGATCCTGATCCTGACCGCCGCGCTCTACGCGATCGACTTCATCGGCGATATGGGCACCGTCGCGCGCATGATTCCGTTTGGCCTGCTGCTGGCGGGCTTCTTGCCGGCCTCGTTTTCGCTGATCACCGCGCTGGAAAGCTTCGTCGGCGAAAAAGAGCGCAACACGCTGGAGTCGCTGCTGGCGATGCCGATGAGCGACAGCGAGCTGTATCTCGGCAAGCTGATCGCGGCCTTGCTTCCGCCCGTCGGCTCGGCGCTGCTGGCGATGCTGACCTTCACGCTCTGCTTCAGCATCAGCAGCAGCAACGAGATCCAGGCGCTCGTGAATCCCAACATCATGTGGCTCATGGTGGTCCTGATCATGGTCAAAGGCGTTGTGATGGTCGCGGGCGCGGTGATCATCTCATCGCACACCACCACGATCCGCGCGGCCAATCTGCTTGCCTCATTTGTGCTGGTGCCGATATCGGTTGTGGTGCAGCTTGAGGCGCTGGTGATCATCGCGCAGCAGCAGCAACTGCTTTGGAATATCTTCTGGGCGCTGCTGGCGATTGCCCTGATGTTGATCCGTACCGGCATGAACTCCTTCAACCGTGAGGAGATTCTGTCGCGCGAGCACGCCGGGTTCAACTTCAAGCGCATCATCTGGACCTTCAAGCAGTTCTTCTCGGAGTTTCATCCAGCAGGCATCGCGCCCGAGCGATACGGCGGCAAATTTTCGCTGCGGCGCTTCTACCGGCACGAGATCTCGGCGCTGCTGCACGAGTACCGCTCGCCGATGATCCTGTCGTTTACGGCGGTGATGACCGGGCTGGTCTTTGGTATTTTCGCGTTCGGCGTGTACCGCGCGCCGTGGCTGGACGCGGTGATCCAGCGCTACATCCAAAGGCCGCCGCAGGTCTCGGGCTTCGTCACGGTCGCCTCGATTGTCCGCAATGTCTTCGACGCCGGCTTCTCGAATCTGATCTCGCTCTTCTGCTTCGGCATCATGGCCTTTCTGGTGCCGGCGACCGAGTTTGCTAAGCTTGGCTACGTCGCAGCCTGGAACACCATGCACGGCGTCAATCCGTGGACCTTTGCGCTGGCGTATATTTTGCCGCACGGCATTATCGAGCTGCCCGCACTGATCCTTTCGGCGGCGCTCGGCATTCGGCTCGGCGCGTCGGTGCTGTACTCGCCGCGCGGCTTCACGATCGGCCAAAATATTCTGTGGTCGCTGGCCAACTTTGCCAAAGTCTTCGTGTTCGTGCTGCTGCCGCTGTTTCTGATCAGCGGTGTAATCGAAGGCTTTATCACGCCGATGCTGGCCAACGCCTTCTTTGGCCGCTGAGTCGATCAGCGTACAGTTTGAGCTACCGCCCGGATCGGGTAGAATGAAACCCGAGCGATCGTCCTGATCGCTCGGGTTTTGTTTGCAGGTTGCTCGGAGGATGTCATGCCGATTGGCGTGTTGAACGGTCGCGATCTTTTACTGGCTCCCTCGATCCTGGCCGCCGATTTCGCCCAGCTTGGCGCGCAGGTGCGCGAGGCCGAGGCCGCCGGAGCCGATTGGTTTCAGGCCGATGTTATGGATGGGCATTTCGTGCCCAACATCTCGTTCGGAGCGCTGGTCGTGGAGGCGCTCAAGCCGCAGACGCGCTGCCTGCTGGACTGTCACCTGATGATCAGCCATCCCGAGCAATACATCGACGATTTTGTGAAAGCCGGCGCGCAGCAGATCACGGTGCATGTCGAGGCCGTCACGCATCTGCACCGGGTGGTCCAGCAGATCAAGGCGCACGGCGTACGAGCCGGCGTTGCGCTCAATCCAGCCACGCCGCTCTCGTCGATCGAGGAGATTGTGCAGGATCTGGATCTGGTGCTGCTGATGACGGTCAATCCCGGCTTTGGCGGCCAACAGTTTATCGAGCATAGCCTCGACAAAATTCGCCGCATGCGCCAGATCCTTGATGATCGCCAGCTGTCCAATGTAATCCTTCAGGTCGATGGCGGCATCAGCGCGGGCAATGTTCGCGCCGTGGCCGAGGCGGGCGCAACCTGCTTTGTGGCCGGCTCCAGCGTCTTTCGGCACAAGCAAGGCATCGTCAAGGCGATCGAGGAGTTTCGATGGGCGCTCAAGTAGTTCTCGCCGTCACCCACCACGATCCCAGCGATGCCATGCTGCCGCAGGCGCAGCGCGTGCTACCGCAGCTGCTCAGGATCTATGCCGAGATCGTCGTGCTGGCCACGCCGACCACGGGCGCACGCACGATCGAGGTGCTGCGCGGGCATGATATGCTTGTCGAGCAGGAGCAGAGCCAGTCGGGGATAGAGACGCTTGGATTGGTGCGCCAGCAGGCGATTCGGCTGGCTGCCGAGACCGGCGTTGGGCATGTGCATCTCTGCGACTGGGATCGTGTTTTGCACTGGGTTGAGCAGTATCCCGACGAGCTGCGCGAGGTTGTAGACGCGATTGGACGCCATGATTTCTTGATTTTGGGCCGCACAACCCGCGCCTTTGAGACTCACCCACGGGTTCAGCGCATCACCGAGGCGATCGCCAACCACG
>JAFAYS010000270.1 GCA_019240175.1 Chloroflexota bacterium
CCCGGCGGCGACATTTCGTTCTCGGCCTTTGAAAGCTTCGATCCTGGCATCCTGGTCTTTCACCACGCGACCACATCCTCGGTTGCCAACACCTACGTGCCACATGCGGCGCGCTTCGGCAGCTCTAAGCCGAGCGGCTTTGGCTTCGGCATCGGCAGCCCCCTGCCAGTCTTCTCGTCCAGCATCTCGACCGAGCCAATGGTCGCGATCGTGGCGGCGAGCGGCCCGGATCTCGCGGCTGCCCGTGAGCGATTGTACGCGAACCTGCGCCGCAGCAGCCTGTCGCCCAGCGTGTACCGCGACGACGTCGGCAGCCGCGAGCTGTAAATCCTATAGATCGCAGGCAAAACAAAAACCGCCGGCTCAAACCGGCGGTTTCTGTTATCTCGCAATCGGAAAGCTTAGCGCTCGACGATCCTGAGATAGATGATGGCTTGGTTGCCGCTGTCGGTACCCTCGAAGACGAGCGCATACACGCCTTGCGGGAACAGTGCCTGCACGAAGCCGCGCACGTGACCGTCACCTTCGGCCTCGATCGGCTCGAACTCGCCGCGCGCGCCGTCCGAGCGGCTGATCGAAATATTGATCTCTTCGCCGGGCTTGAAGCCGGCTGCGTCAATATCGATGATCGTGCCGACGACAACACAACCAGCAGGGGCGATCGACGCGTTGACATTGGCCGGCAACGGCCCACAGCGATCCGGCGGGGTCTGGCCGCTGGACGGCGTGGTGTTGCCGCCGGGCCGGGCGGTCTCGTTACCCAGCAGACCCAGCAAAACCTGGAACTGCTGCGGCTTGTCGGGGTGGAACTCGAAGCGCCCGCGCTCGAACCACTGCGTCACGACGTTCTCGCCCGAGGTGTTGACTTCCGGCGCGGGCTCGGAGAGCGGCAGGCCGAAGAGCGCCAGCGAGCGGCCATCCGGCGACAAGTTAGGATCGCGCAGGCCGTTGTTCTTCCAGTAGCTCAGGAACGGCTCGCAGAGGCTGTGGCCGGTCTCGGCAAAGAACTGGCAGCCGGGCGTTTCCTGGCCTTTAGGGAAGGTGAACCAGTCGCGGCCCTGGCGGCGCAGCTGGACATCGCTGAGGCGGCCCAGCAGCACGTTGTAGGGCGCGGCCTTCTCGGGATGCGCCTCGAAGCGGTTGCGCTCGAAGTACTGCACCGTGAAGGTGCCCTCGGCGCTGGTCTCCTGGAACTCAGCCGAGATCGGATAGCCGAAGACGGCCAGGCCGCCGTTCTGCTCCCAGAAGGTCTTGAAGGTGCCGCGCAGCGTGTGCTGCGTCTCCGGGAAGAACGCGACGCCCGGCTGGTTCGGATTCTGCTCAGGATCGAACGCGGGCAGACGCACCGCGTTCACGGCGCGATTGGCGTTGATGCGTCCGGTGCCGAACTCCCAGTCAGCGCCGGGAGCGCCCAGATCGTCGGTCGTGCTGGTCAAAATGTTGCGCACGCCGTTGACGTCCAGGTTCGGGTTGATCGACAGCACCAGACCGGCCAGGCCGGCCACATAGGGCGATGCCATCGAGGTACCGGACTCGGCAAGGTACAGCAGGGGCAGCTCGCGGCTCTCGTTCCAGGTGCTGGCGATATTCCAGCCGGGAGCCGACACGTCGACATACGGCTGAACCTGCGAGAAGAACGCGCGCTGATCGTTCTGATCCGTCGCGCCGACCGCGATCACTTCCTCGTAGCCCGCCGGATACTCGACCGGATTACCGTCGTCCGCCGAGTTGCCCGCCGCGGCCACGACGACCACGTTCTTGCTGACGGCATACTGGATCGCCTCGTGGATGATCGGCGAGTCGTCCTCGCCGCCAAGGCTCAGGTTGATCACGCGCGCGCCCTGATCCGCCGACCAGCGAATACCCGCCGCCAGCGCATCGTTGGGAATGCCTTCCTCGTTGCCAACCTTGACCGGCAGAATGCTGCACTGCCAGCAGACGCCCGCGCCGCCCTCGGCGTTGTCGCCGGAAGCAGCCGCGATGCCCGCGACATGCGTGCCGTGGCCGACATCATCCGACGGATCGGCGTCGTTGTTGAAGAAATCGTAGCCTTGCAGCACGCGACCCGCAAAATCCGGGTGGGTGCTCTTGATACCGCTATCGACGATCGCGATCTTGATGTTGCTGTTGCCGGTCGTCACATCCCACGCGCCATACGCATCGATCTTGTTCAAGCCGTACTGAAACGTCGAGAGCGGATCGTTGACGGTGCGCAGCAGATGGTAGCGATAGTTCGGCTGAGCGTAGGCAACCTCAGGATCGGCGGCCAGCGTGCGAGCCAGCGCAGGAATGTCGGCGTTCTGCGCAACATCCAGGCGGAACGTGCCCGCGCTGAGCTGCTTCGACGCTTGCAGCTTCAAGGTTGAGAAGCGCGCCTGAAGTGCCTGCGTCGTCAGCGTGCCCTTTTTCATGAACGACGAGCCGTCGCGCATGCGCACGATCAGCTGCCCGGCAACATAGTCGCTGCCCTTGGGCGCACGGCGGATCATAGAGCCTTTTGATGAGTCGAGAAAGAATTTTGGCTTCGCTTCTTGAGCGAATGAGGCCGGGGTGACGACTGCCGACGCCAACAGCGTCATCACCATAAGCGGCGCAAACCAACGGCGGATGTGCATGAGATGTCCTTTTCTTTCCGAGAAACGCTAATCCCGCAACCTCTTGTTCGTGCTGCTGAAGAGGTACTGCTGGTACGCGGGAACGGGGAGTGATACCGGCCTATTATAACCACCGATATCCCTAAATGCAATGTAAAGCGGCGGGCTTCAGGACGCGATCAAGCGCGATCTGGCGCGGATTCTTGGGCTTTTTAAACCTGCGCGCAACTCTTCATCACGATTCTCTCAGGTTCAATCGGCGGCGCGGCATGCAGCATCGCCCAAGTGATCGCGTTGCTTACCTCTCGCTTCCTACTTGAAGTAAGCCAAATCAACTATTGACGACTTGTACTTATTCATTTATACTCGCTTACACAAAGTAAGTTACAAACAATACGTAACAACACGGAGCATACATCATGGAAGATCTGGCATTGTTGGCGCTACGCCTCCTGCTTGGCGGACTGTTTATTGGACATGGCGCGCAGAAGCTGTTTGGCTGGTTTGGCGGCTATGGTCTGGCTGGTACCGGCGCGTTCATGGAATCGATCGGCTTGCGGCCCGGTCGGCAGATGGCGGCGCTGGCTGGGCTTTCGGAAGTGCTGGGCGGCGTGCTCTTCATCGTCGGCCTGTTCCAGCCGCTGGCAGCGCTGATGATCGGCGGCGCGATGCTGATCGCGATCGCAAAGGTCCATGGCAAGAACGGCCTATGGTCGCAGAACAACGGCTACGAGTATAACCTGGTGCTGCTGGTGCTGGCGGTCGCGCTGGCGCTGCTCGGCCCTGGCGACCTGAGCCTGGCCTCCACGCTCAACATCAACTTCTAAACTCAACGTCTAAACGATAATTAATCTCCTCCAAGAGCGAGCGGCTGGCAGCACACCAGCCGCTCGTTTTGTGTGCTCGTTGGCGGAAGGCAAACCAGTGGTAGCATAGATCCTATCGATCCGCTGCGTTCCGAGGAGACTGTATGACTCGTCGTCTTTTGCTGATGCTCCTGCTGCTGGTGCTTGTCGCGTGCAGCAGCGCCACCGACAATACCACCACGCCGCCACCCCAAGCGACAAGCAGTGCGATATCGAGCCTGCCGCCTGCCGCTACAGCCGCTGCAACCTCAGCATCGCAGCCAGGCGCTCCGCTCGATCCTGGTGAGGCG
>JAFAYS010000336.1 GCA_019240175.1 Chloroflexota bacterium
ACAAACCATGGCCGTGTATGTCGCGTCGAGCGGCGGCGGCAATCGGCGGGCGGCGCTGACGCAAGTGCTGAAAATGCCAATGCTCTACGCGGCTCTGCTGGCGATCCTGCTGCGGCTGCTGGGCGTGCCGCTCGACGAAAGCAACGGCTTTGTCGCGGTTGGTCTGTACCGTGGTTTGCGCCTGCTGGCCGACGCCACGCTGCCGTTTCTGCTGCTGATCCTGGGTATGCAGCTGCGCCGTCGCAAGCCGCTGGGCTCGTTTGGGCCGCTGGGCACCGCAACCGCACTGCGCCTGGTCGCCTCGATCCCGATCGCGTTTGGCGTAGCGTATCTGCTGGGCCTGACAGATCTGGCGCTGCGTGTGGGCATTATGCAGGCCGCCATGCCGACCGCCGTCAACACCACGATTTTAGCTTTGGAGTTCGACACCTGGCCGCACTTCGTCAGCAACGTCGTCGTCGCGACCACGGTTGGCAGTTTGATCACGCTGACGGTGCTGGTAGTTTTCTTACGCTAAGCCGCTTTTGGAGCGGCTTTTTTGATCGCTTTGGACGCTCGATCATCGTCGGATTTTGGCATATTAGTTGCTGCGCTTTTCTCGAATTTGACATGTAACATTTCAGCAGTAGCTGCGTCGCTCAAGATTGTACGCCCGTAGTCAAGCTTCGCTTTTGAGCACGGAGGCGATCGCGCCGCATGTTCTGATCCTCCGCTGCTTGCTCTGAATCCGCGAGGAGGCGGTATGAACCGAACGCAAGTCGAGTCCACGTTAGCTTCGATCGCACACCTGAACATCGCGCCGCGCTCATTGGTTGCCGACAACGGCGTAGAGTACGGGCTGGCTCGTCAGGATGACACTCAGCAGTTTGTCGCGCTGGCCGCCGACGAGTCGCTGCTCCACGATTTTGAGGGCGAGCGCTCACAGCACGAAGGCGGCGTGCTGCTGCTGGGTCCGTGCAACGCCCACAACATGGCCGCCCTGCGCAATCGCCTGGCCTGGCTCCAGCCACGCACGCTGGGCCTGCAAACCTCGGCGGGCATGGGCGATCGGCTGGGGCTGGCGACGCCCGGTCATGTGCAGGCGATGCGCACGGCGGGCCAGGGCATCGCGCCGATCTTTCCGCAGCAGTCGATTCGCGAGATGAACCGCACTCACCGCACCGCCCAGCAGGTCATGGACGATGCGCTGTGGGGCGTTTTTGCCGAAGGCTGGCGCGACGGCTTTGGCGCGGATGCCGATCATCTCAAGACGCCCGCCGACATCGATACCTGCGTCGCGGCTGGCTACACCTTCTTCACGATCGATCCCGGCGAGCATGTCGACGATCGGGCTGAGGATGCCGAGCCAGCGCAGCTGCGCGAGCTGTTCGAGGCGCTGCCCTGGACGCAGCTGGAAGACACGCCCGCCGAGGCGCTGAGCCGCTACGGCAGTTTGTCGCTGGCTGTCGAAGCACACACGATCGCGTTCGACGAGACGGCGGCGATGCGTGCGGCGGCTAAGTATGGCCGGGCGATCGCGCATGTGGCGCACATGTACCGGCATCTGCAAACGGTCTGCGGCGATCGACCAAACGAGCTTGAGGTGTCGGTGGACGAGACCGAGCACGTGACCAGCCACGCCGAGCATGTGTATATCGCCTCGGAGCTGCGGCGGCTGGGCGTGCGCTGGGTCAGCCTTGCGCCGCGCTACATTGGCCGCTTCGAGAAAGGCGTCGACTACATCGGCGATCTCGGCGCGTTCGAGGACGATTTTGCGGTGCACGCCGCGATCGCGCGTCATTTCGGGCCGTACAAGCTCAGCCTGCACTCGGGCTCGGATAAGTTCAGCGTGTATCCGATCGCCCAGCGCCAAACGCGTGGCCTGGTGCATCTCAAGACTGCCGGTACCAGCTACCTGGAAGCGCTGCGCACGATCGCCGCCGTCGATGCGGCCTTGTTCCGCGAGATCTATGTTTTCGCCCGTGAGCGCTACGAGACCGACAAGGCCAGCTACCATGTGTCGGCGGAGTTGGAGCGCGCGCCGCTGCCCGAGGAGGTGACTGACGCCGAGCTGCCCGAGCTGCTGAGCCAGTTCGATGCCCGCGAGATCTTCCACGTTACTTTTGGCTCGGTGCTGACCACGCGCACGGAAGGGGGCGGCTGGCTCTTCTACGATCGCTTTATGGCGCTGCTGCGGGCGCATCCCGAGGCCTACG
>JAFAYS010000471.1 GCA_019240175.1 Chloroflexota bacterium
ACGCGCTCTGGCAGCGGCAGTGGTTGACACCGGACGCACCCGGCGGCGTTTTCGAGCAGCAGCTAGCCTACTGGCAGCGCCAGCTGGCCGAGCTTCCCACGCTCGATCTGCCCAGCGATCGACCGCGTCCGCCGGTGCAATCGTTCAAGGGAGCCGCGCTGCGCTTCGAGCTGCCCGCGCCGCTGACGGCCCAACTGCGCGCGCTGAGTCGTCGTGAGGGCGTCACGCTATTTATGACGCTGCTGGCGGCGTTCAAGATCTTGCTGGCGCGCTACAGTGATCAGGACGACATCGTGGTGGGCACGCCGATCGCGGGCCGCACGCGCGCCGAGGTTGAAGAGCTGATCGGCTTCTTCGTCAACACGCTGGTCTTGCGAACCGATCTGCGCGACAATCCTAGCGTCCGCACCCTGCTCAAGCGCGTGCAGGAAACCGCGCTCGATGCCTACGCGCATCAGGATCTGCCCTTCGAGCTGATCGTAGACCAGGTACAGCCCGAGCGCGACATGAGCCGTAACCCGCTGTTTCAGGTTCTGTTCGCCTTGCAAAACATGCCCACGCGCACGATCGATCTGCCGGATCTCACGCTGCACAGCCTGCCCACCGAGAGCGCCACGGCCAAATTCGATCTTTGGCTCTCGCTGCGTGAAGGGCCGGACACGCTCCATGGCACGCTTGAGTACGCCACCGATCTCTTCGACGCTGGCACGATCCAGCGCATGATCGACCAGTTCCAACATCTGCTGGCTGGGATCGTGGCTGATCCCGAGCGAACGCTGGCCGCGCTGCCACTGATGCCGGATGCCGAGCGGCAACGCATGCTGGTCGAGTGGAACACGCAGCCTGCGCAGTCGGCTACAGCGCAGGCCGCGCAAGAGCTTTGCCTGCATCAGCTGTTCGAGGCGCAAGTGGTGCGCACGCCGGATGCGATCGCCGTGATCGATGGGCCGGGTACCCGCGAGCGGGTGCAGCTGAGCTACGCGGATCTGAACAGCCGCGCCAATCAACTGGCGCACACACTCCGGACACTTGGGGTCGGACCTGATACGCCGGTTGGGATTTGCCTTGAGCGCTCGGTGGATCTGGCAGTCGGCGTGTTGGCGATCCTCAAGGCGGGCGGCGCGTACCTACCGCTCGACCCGAGCTATCCCACCGAGCGGCTACAGTTTATGCTCGCCAACGCCGGTGCCGCGATCGTGCTGACGCACACGGCGCTCGCCGCCCCGCTTCAGGCCACAGCAGCTAGCACTACGACGCAGCTGATCTACCTGGACGCCGAGCGCGATCGCATCGCCGGGCAGCCGGTCGCCAACCTGAGCAGCGATGTCACGCCCGACAACCTGGCCTATCTAATCTACACCTCGGGCTCGACCGGCCAACCCAAGGGCGTGGCGATGCCACACCGGGCGCTGGTCAATCTGATGCGCTGGCAGCTTGAGCAAACAGTGATCGCCGAGCCGGTACGCACGCTGCAGTTCGCGCCGATCAGCTTTGACGTCTCGTGTCAGGAGCTGTTCACCACCTGGGGCAGCGGCGGCACACTGGTGCTGATCTCCGAAGAGCAGCGCCACGATCCGACGGCCCTGCTAGCAATCGTTCGTGAGCAGCAGGTCGCGCGGCTGTTCTTGCCGTTCGTGGCGCTACAGCAGATTGCCGAGGCGGCGATCGCGCTGGATCTGGCTCCCGACAGGCTGCGCGAGATCATGACCGCCGGCGAACAGCTTCAGGTCACGCCCGCGATCGCGGCCTTCTTCGAGCGACTACCGGAATGCACACTGCACAATCAGTACGGCCCATCCGAGACGCACGTCGTGACGCAGCACACCCTGAGCGGTCCACCGCCAGCCTGGGCCGCGCTGCCGCCCATCGGTCGCCCGATCGCCGGCAGCCAGATCTACCTGCTGGACGCGCTGCTGCAGCCGGTGCCGATCGGTGCGGTGGGCGAAATCTACATCGGCGGTGAGGGGCTGGCACGCGGCTACACCAAACGTCCCGAACTGACCGCCGCGCAGTTTGTGCCCGATCCGTTCGGTACAGCAGGCGCGCGGCTCTATCGCACGGGGGATCTGGCACGCTACCTGGCCGACGGCACGATCGCGTTTCTAGGCCGCCGCGACGAGCAGGTCAAGGTGCGCGGCTTCCGCATCGAGCTGGGCGAGATCGAGGCCGTGCTGGCGACACATCCGCAGGTCCGCGAGTGCGTGGTGGTCGCCCGCGCTGAGCGAGGCCATCAGCGGCTGGTAGCGTATGTAGAACCTAGAACTAAGAACCTAGAACCTAATCAGAGCCAGGAAGATAACCTTCTAGGTTCTAAGTCGCCCGGAGGGCACCCGGTTCTAGGTTCTGCGTTGCGCGAATTTCTAGCGCAACGGCTGCCCGACTACATGCTGCCTGCCGCCTTCGTACAGCTTGACGCGCTGCCGCTCACAGCCAGCGGCAAAGTCGATCGCCGCGCCTTGCCTGCGCCGGTGTTCACGCCCGAGCAAGCGGTTGAGCTGGTGCCGCCGCGTAATCCTGTGGAGCAAGCACTGGCCGCGATCTGGACCAATGTGCTACAGATCGAGCAGGTCGGCGTTCACAACAACTTCTTTGCGCTGGGCGGCGACTCGATCCTCAGCCTACAGATGATCGCGCAGGCGCAGCAGCGTGGTCTGAAGATCACACCCAGGCAGATCTTCCAGCACCAGACGATCGCCGAGCTAGCGGCGGTGATCAGCGCCGACGACGCGCCACCGCCTGCGCCGGAGTCGAATCAGCCGCCGCCCGCCGCGCCTGGCGAGGTGACGCCCGCCGACTTCCCTAGAGCAAAGCTGAGCCAGAAAGATCTCAACACATTGGCGAATCGACTTGGCAAATCGGGCAAGAGGAGGCCCTGATGACCCTGGATCAGATCGAAGATATCTACGAGCTTTCGCCCTTACAGCAGGGCTTCCTCTTCCACACACTCTACACGCCGGACACGCGCGCGTACTTCGAGCAGTTTGTGTGGACGCTGCGCGGCGAGCTGAGCATCGCGGCATTCGAGCGCGCCTGGCAGCAGGTTGTCGCGCACCATCCGATCTTGCGCAGCTCGTTCCACTGGCAAGATCTCGACAATCCCGTGCAGGCCGTGCATCACGAGGTGACGCTACCGATCGCGCTGCATGATTGGCGCACGGTGCCGGACACCGATCACGCCAGCCAGCTGGAAACGTATCTGGCGGCGGATCGCGCGCTGGGCTTCGATCTGGAACAGCCGCCGCTGATGCGCCTGGCGCTGATCCAGCTTGGCGCGAACGCCTGGTACTTTGTATGGAGCTATCATCATCTGCTGCTCGACGGCTGGTCGATGTCGGCGCTGCTCAAAGATGTGTTTCTGGCCTACGAGGCCGCGCGTCACCATCGGACGATCGCGCTGGAACCGGTGCGACCTTACGGCGACTATATCGAGTGGCTGCAGCAGCAAGACCAGGCGATGACCGAGGCCTTCTGGCGCTCGACGCTTCGAGGCTTTAGCGCGCCGACGCCGCTGATCGCCAGCCAGCCGGAGCGTGCAGACTCAGCAGATCGCTACCACGAGCAGCGCTTCGAGCTGTCAGAGCAGACGACCGCCGCCTTGCAGTCGCTGGCGCGTCAACACCAGATCACGCTCAGCACGATCTTTCAGGCGGCCTGGGCACTGTTGCTCAGCCGCTACAGCGGCGAAGACGACGTGGTGTTCGGCACCACGGTCTCGGGCCGTCCAGCGGATCTGGTCGGCTTCGCGGCGATGATCGGCCTGTTCATCAACACGCTGCCACTGCGCGTGCTTCAGCCAGCCGATGCGACGCTGCTCGACTGGCTGAAGCAGCTTCAGGCGCATCAATTCGATCTGCGCCAGTACGAGCACAGCTCGCTGGTGCAGGTGCAGGGCTGGAGCGATCTCCCGCGCGGTTTGCCGCTCTTCGAAAGCATCGTGGTCTTCGAGAACTTTCCGCTGGATCGTGCGCTGCCTGAGCTGAGCCGCAGCCTGGAGATCGAGTGGGCGCGGACCGTACAGCACAGCAACTACCCGCTAACAATCATGGCGATTCCCGCGCCGCAGCTTCAGGTGCGCATCGCCTACGATCGCCAGCGCTTCGACGCCGCCACGATCGAGCGTATGTCGGCGCATCTCAAGACGATCTTGCAGAGCATCGCCGAGCGGCCCGAGCAGCAACTGAGACAGGTTGCACTGCTGACGTCCGCCGAAGCGCAACAGTTGCTGGCCTGGAACACCACCACAGCTACATATCCCACGGGCACGCCGATCCATGAGCTGTTTGCCGCTCAGGCTGCGCGCACACCCGATGCAACCGCGCTGATCTTCGAAGATCAACGACTGAGCTATCGTGAGCTGAATCAGCGAGCGAATCAGCTGGCGCAACATCTGCAAGCGCGCGGCGTCAGCCCTGACACTCCCGTCGCCATCTGCGCCGAGCGCTCGCCGGAGCTCGTCATCGGGCTGCTCGGCGTTTGGAAGGCCGGCGGCGTGTGCGTGCCGCTCGATCCCGACTATCCCCAGGAGCGGCTGCGCTTCATGCTGGCGGATATGCGCGCGCCGATTCTGCTCACCCAGCAATCCCTGATCGAGCGACTGCCGATCGAGCACGAGCAGATCATGCTGCTGGATGCAAACGGGCAGCCGAGCCCGCATGAGCCGCAGAGCAATGTTGGTGGCGCGAATCTAGCCTACATGATCTACACCTCGGGCACTACCGGCACGCCGAAAGCGGTGCAGGTCGAGCATCACAATCTCGTCAATACCATGCTCGCCGGTCAGTCGGCCTTTAGGCTTGCGCCGGGCACGATCATGCCCTGCATCGCCTCGTTCTCGTTCGACATTGCCTTCTTCGAACTGCTGAGCCCGCTACTGCTCGGCGGCACCGCGATCCTCGTTTCCAAGCAGCAGGTGCTGGATCAGCCGGGATTCGCCCAGATCTTGCAGCAGCTGACGACGCTGCACACGCTGCCCAGCCTGATGCGCCAGATCGTGGACTTCGCGCAGGCCAAGCAACAAACCTATCCCGCGATTCGCCAGGTGCTCGTCGGCGGCGATCTTGTACCGCCCGATCTGATCAGCGATATGCACGCGGTCTTTCCGGAGGCCCAGATCTATGTCGCGTACGGCCCAACCGAGACCGCGATCTTGTGCTCGGCCTACGCTGTACCGATCGATCAGCCGATGGAAAAACATCTGATCGGCCAGCCGCTGACCAACACGCTTCTACGCATCTACGACGGCGA
>JAFAYS010000500.1 GCA_019240175.1 Chloroflexota bacterium
AAATCCAGCGCCAGCTGATCCAGGCCATCCGGCAGCACCGCCGGCCACACATGGAAGCCATCGGCGGCACCGGCTGTGAACCACTCGCCTAGCTGCTCGGCGACCTGCGCCGATGTGCCCACGATCTGCCGGGCGTGCGGCGCGGCGCTCGCGCTAGTGTGTGTGCTGGCGGCGTCCAGCTCGGCGGCGCGATCCTGCGCCTGCGCCTCGGTCGCACCCAGGATCGGCAGAATGCTTTGGAGCACGCGAAGCTCACGTCCGAGCGTTGCCGCCGCTTGCTGGTGCTGATCGTAGGCCTGCCTGGCCTCGGCCAATGTCGCGTGATGCAAGATCAGCACATCGGCGACTGCGGCGTCCAGCGGCTCGCCGGCATCACCTTGATCGACTTGCACCACCACCACATGACCGGCAGGCGGACGGTAGGTGATCTGCGGGCCGCGAATCTTGAAGTGCTGGCCGGTGTGGTTGATATGGTGCAGCTTGTGCGGGTCGAGATACAAACCACGCTCACGGTCGGCGATGACGGCGTCGTCTTCCCAGCTGTCCCACAGCTTGCGACTGACGTCGACGAACTCGACCGCGATCGAGCGGCGCTCTTCGGCGCTGAGTGCCTGCTGGTGGCCGTAGTTGCGGGCCTCGGCGTCGCTGGCCAGGGTTGTGGCGTTCCAGGCCGCGCGCCCGCCGCTGACAAAATCGAGCGTAGCCAGCTCCCGCGAAACGGTGAACGGCTCGGTGTAGGTGGTCGGCTTGCTGACGGCAAGGCCCACCGACGTGGTCTCCGGTGCAAGTCGCGCAAGCACCGATAGCGCGTCCAATCGGCCAGATGCGGCGTCGGCGGGCACGGCGCGGGCATCATGCAGCAGCACAAAATCAAGCAGCCCGCGCTCGGCTGTTTGCACAAGCCGGCGATAATAGTCGATCGCGACCAGGCGCTGCGCGTCCGTGCGCGGCGCGCCGGGGTGGTAGCCGAAGCCGCTGATCGAGGCGCTAAGGATCAGGTGTTTGCCCATCTAACTATCTCCATTGCGACATACGCTGCTAGAGTGCCGATTCGGCTAGCCCGACCCAGCACGCCGCACCGAGCGTGAGAATGGCATCGTTGAAGTTATAGCGCGGCGTATGCAGCCCGGCGGTATCGCCGTTGCCGATCCAGAGGTACGCGCCGGGACGCGCCTGTAGCATGAATGAGAAATCTTCGGCGGTCATCAGCGGCTTCAGCTGTGTCAGCACCTGCTGCTGGCCAACCAGATCCGCCAGCACATCGCGCGCAAATGCGGCCTCGCGTGGGGTGTTGATCGTCGCAGGGTAGCCGCGCCGATACTGGACATCGATCTCTACGCCATAGCTCGCCGCCGTGCCGTCCGCCAATCGCCGCAGCCCAGCTTCCAGGGCTTCCTGGGCGCTGCTGGTGTAGCTGCGCGCCGTGCCATGCAGCCGCACCGTTGCCGGGATGACGTTGCTGGCCTCGCCGCCGTGGAACTGCGTCACCGAAAGCACCGCCGGATCGAGCGGATCGATCGTGCGGCTGACTACCGACTGTAGCGCTTGCACCAGCGCGCTGCCGGCCAGGATCGGGTCGGGCGTGGTGTGGGGCAGTGCCGCGTGACCGCCGACCGCGTTGATCACAATCTCGAAGTAATCGCCAGCGGCCATCATCGGGCCGGGCATCACGGCGAACTGTCCCGCCGGAATGCCGGGAATGTTGTGCATGCCGTAGACCGCATCGACCGGGAAGCGCTCGAAGAGGCCGTCGCGGATCATCGTGCGGGCTCCCGCGCCGCCTTCTTCAGCCGGCTGAAAGATAAAAACGACCGTGCCGTCGATATTGCGCGTCTGGCTCAGGTGGCGCGCCGCCAGCAGCAGCATGGCCGTGTGTCCATCATGACCACAGGCGTGCATCTTGCCCTGCGTCGTGGAGCGATAGGGCAGCTCGTTCAGCTCCGTGATATTCAGCGCGTCGATGTCGGCGCGCAAGCCGATCGTGCGCCGGCTGGTGCCGTTACGCAGCACCGCCACTACGCCCGTATGCGCCAGACCACGATGCACTTCCAGGCCGTAGGATTCCAGCTCATGTGCGATCAGCGCCGACGTGCGGTCTTCTTCGTAGGCGGTCTCAGGGTTGGCGTGCAGCTCGTGGCGCAAAGCGGTGAAGGTCGCGCGATGGACTTCAAGGGCTGTAAGCAGATCGGTCATCTATTTCCTGTGACAAAGCAGCAATCTGAATTCAGGACTCCTGCTGCGCTCATGATCAATCGTTAAGCGTCAGCGATCGGTCGCCGGCAACAGGTTACCGGATGTCGTTGCGTGGCCGTCGCTGGTCACGGGTGCGCGATCCCAGACCGTGCTGGGGATCGCCGGTAGTGCATTCGGGATGTTCATCACCAGGCTGCACAAAGCGAACTTCATGCGTCGACCAGATTCTTCTGATACGCCAGCACCAGCTCCCAATCGCCGCTGAAGCGCGGGATGCGCTGGTAGCCCACCAGCTCGTAGAGCGCTGCCGCGTCGAGCTGCTTGGGTCCGGTCTGAAGCTTGACGTTGGTATAGCCAAATGTGACCGCGAGGCGCTCTAGCTCGGCCAAAATGATTTTCGCCACGCCCTGGCGGCGGTAGCCCGCGCGGGTGTACATTCGCTTGACCTCGCCGGTCTGCTCGTCGAGCGGGCGGAGCGCGCCGCAGCCAACCGGATAGCCGTCGATGCGGGCGATTACAAACGCGGCCCCCGGTACTTCGACATCGGAGGGCTTGAAGCCGGCGGTGCCATCATGGCCCTCGTAGAGCGCGGCCAGCTCGGCACTCAGCTCGCGGATCAGCTGCTCGGCGTCGGCACTGCGCACATCTTCGGCGGCGGCGGTAAGTGTTGTCGTGATCGTCATGGGAGTTTCCTTATGCCTGTCCAAATCACTGGTTTGCCCTGTAAAGCAGATGCGATCGGCTGAGATTGCGAACTGTACAACCTGTGAAACGATGTTATGTCGCGGCGAGGCCGGAACCCAGCGCGTACAGCTCACGGGCCAGCGCCTCGGTCTCCTGTTCGATCGGCTCGGGCACGCTCGTCTTGTCGGGGAACTGTGGGTCGGCAACGTAGATCGACTCGGCGGCGGTCAGCCCGCGCAGGCTGGCGACGAGCGGACGCAGGCTGTGGTCGATCACCAGTGCATGGGCCGCGCCCGCGCCGGTAGCGATCAGCCCGGCCACGCTGCCGCGCAGCGCGTCTTGCGGGAATAGGTCCAGAAAGGCTTTAAGCTGGCCGGTGTAGCTGGCGCGATAGACCGGCGTGCCAAGCACCAGGATCTTGGCCTGCGCTACCTGCGCGATCGCCGCATCGACGGCCTCGTCAC
>JAFAYS010000528.1 GCA_019240175.1 Chloroflexota bacterium
GTCCGCATCGGCGTACTTTGTGAATTCGCAAATCATCACGCTCGATCGGTCTTACGCCAAGATAGAACCTTTGGTGTGATTGCGCGAACGACAAGCAGTAGTATGATCGCCGCATCCCCCTGCCGCTGTCCAGCAAAGGTGCCACCCATGCTTGCGTCCTACCATCTTCGCATCAAAGAATTACCCGCCTCCGAGCAACCGCGCGAGCGTATGCGCGATCACGGCCCCGCCGCCCTGAGTGATGCGGAACTACTGGCGATCCTATTGAGAACCGGCGTCACAGGGATCAACGTCGTCGAGCTGGCGCGCAAGCTGCTGATCGAGCACGGCGGCTGGGTTGGCCTGCAGCGGCTGAGCTTCGAGGAGATGATGAGAATCCATGGCCTGGGCGAGGCCAAAGCGGCGCAGGTCAAAGCCGCGCTAGAGATCGGGCGACGCCTACTGCTGGCACAGCCGGAGCAGCGCCCACAGATCTCCAGCCCCGGCGATGTAGCCAATCTGCTGATGGTCGAGATGAGTCATTTAGAGCAAGAGCACCTGCGTGTGGTGCTGCTCAACACCAAAAACTACGTCCTCAAAATCCCAACGATATACATTGGGTCAATTAATAGCTCCGCCGTCAGAGTTGGTGAACTGTTCAAAGAAGCGCTCAAAGTCAATGCCGCCTCGCTGATCGTCGTGCATAACCATCCGTCGGGCGATCCGACGCCCTCGCCCGAGGACATTGCCGTGACGCGCCAGTTGATCGAGGCGGGCGAGCTGCTTGACGTGGATGTGCTGGATCATCTGGTGATCGGACAGGGGCGCTGGGTCAGCCTGCGCGAGAAGCGGCTGGGGTTTACGAGGTAAGACACCGAACCCTTTTCCCGCTGCGGCAGGCGAGGGGCGTGTGGGCGCAGCAAGCAGCACCCTTCCGGGCCACTGTTCTTTTGCGGGCGCGGCAAGCAGCGCCCTTCCGGACCCCTGTTCTTTGTTCTTTAGGTTCTAGGTTCTGGGTTCTAGGTTCTAAATTCTCGTCTCCGCTTGCGCTCAGTGCTACACTTAAGATCTGTTCCACACTGCTAGGGACGACGCCATGCAACGCGTAACAGACAGCTTTGCGCAAGAGTCGGCAATCCACGGCAGACAGCACGAGGCTAGCGTGCCGCCAATCATCCAGCGCTCGTGGCAGCGCTGCCGGGCGCTTGGCCTGCTGCCCGACACGTGGCTTGGCGGCGCGCTGCAATCCAACCCGCGATCAGCCTCCAACATCCTCATGCCCCTGATGCCGATCCTGGAAGACGTGTATGAATTTCTAGAAAACTCGTGGTCGGCGCTGCTGCTGGCCGACGAGAATGCCTGCGTGATCGAGATGCTGGGCAGCGACGAGGTGCTGGCGACGCTGGATCAGCTTGGTCTTGACCGAATGCACTCGTGGGTCGAAAGCCGCATTGGGACGAACGCGCTGGCGCTGGCGCTGCGCGACAGCCATCCGATCGCAACGGTAGGCTGGGAGCATTACTGCACCCGGCTGCACCCGCTGGCGATCGCTGCCGCGCCGCTCTTTGGGCCGGAGGGCCAGCCACTCGGCGGTGTGGCGCTCGTGACGCAGGCCAGCAGCTACCATCCACAGGCGCTGGGCATGATCGCCGCCGCCGCCCAATCGATCCACACGCGGCTGCACATGGATCGGCTGCTGACCGAGGCCAACGCACATCTCACCGAGCTCAACGCCGCGCTGGAAACCATGAGCGAAGGCCTGCTGCTGATCAACCATGAGAGCCGGATCGTGCATCTAAACCAGCGCATCGAGCAGATCTTCGGACTATCGGCGCGCTCGGCGGCGGGACGCAACCTGCACGATGTGCTGACGCTGCCACCGGTGCTCGAGCGCGCGCTTCAGCAGCGCACGGCTTTGAGCGAACAGGAGCTGCTGTTTGCAACCCAGCGCGGCACACTCGCCGTCGTCTGCTCACTCAAATCGATCCACCAGCAGAACGGCAACTACTTTGGCGCGCTGCTGATGCTCCACCCGCCGGAGCGCGTCCGCTCGCTGGTGCATCAGATGGTCGGCGCGCAGGCGCAGATCTCGTTCCGCGACATCATCGGCGAAAGCTCAGCGGTACAGGTTGCGCTGCGACAGGCGCGAGTCGCGGCCAACGGCGCAGCAAATGTGCTGCTGGTGGGCGAGCATGGCACGGGCAAAGAACTGCTAGCGCGGGCGATCCACCAGTCGAGCCTGCGCGCCAACGGGCCGTTCGTCACGCTCAACTGCGCAACAATCCCGCGCACGCTGATCGGCAGCGAGCTGTTTGGCTTCGAAAGCAACAGCGAGGGCTTGCTGCGCGGTCGTCCGGGCAAGCTTGAGCTGGCGCACGGCGGCACGCTGCTGCTCAAAGCGATCGAGGCGCTGCCGATGGAGCATCAAAGCGCGCTACTGCGAGCGCTCGACACACGCGCCTCGATCCGCTCAGGTGGCCGGCGCGTCGTGCCGCTCGACGTACGCGTGATCACGACGACCACGCGCGGCCTGCCGATCGTCGATGGCCGCTTCCGCCCGGATCTGGCCGCCGCCCTGAGCGGCTTCACGATCGAGCTGCCGCCGCTGCGCGCGCGCGGCTACGACATCTTGCTGCTGGTCGAGCATGTTCTCGATAGCCTTAACCGGCGGTTGGGCAAGCAACTGGTGCTGAGCCCAACCGCGCTCCAGGCGCTGATGGCCTACGCCTGGCCCGGCAATATTCGCGAGCTAGAGGCGGACCTGGAGCAGATCGCGCACGCGACGGAGCAGAGCGTGGTGCAGCTCGCGGATCTGCCGGCCTCGATCCGCGTGACTGCCGGCCTGGAACAGCCGCCGGGCGGTCAGCTTAACCGCCAGTACGACCACATCGAGCGCGAAACGATTCTGCGCACCGGACGAGCCGTCGGCGGGCACCTAGGCCGCACCGCGCAGCAGCTTGGCATCAGCCGCAGCACACTGTGGCGCAAGATGCGCGAGCATGGCTTGAGCCGGCTTGACTTCCAGCCTGGCAGCTCGTGAAACACTCTTGTTCAAAGATGAAACAAAAATGTTTCATCGGCAACATGTTCAGCGTTGACAGCGATCTCGCTTGTTCCCTACGATAGGAGCAGGCCAGGCGACGATTGAGCCTGGCACCTGTCAAGGCTGACAGCTTCCCCCATCATCCCCCGAGCCTCGACAGCTACCTTCCGAGCGCTACAGCTCGCTGTGGACTCACGCTGCGGCATGTCCACCAGAATCGATCAGCTACAAGCTCCATTCGCATACCCTCATGAAGGAGGTGACACAGCGCGAAGACGGCTCCCCTCCTAGATGTTTGGCACATTATGGCTGGTTGCAGGATACAAGGAGGTTCCCTCATGCGTCGGAATACGCTTACCGGGCAGCTCTGGGCAGAATTCTTCGGCACAGTGATTCTGGTACTCCTCGGCAACGGCGTCGTCGCCAACTTTGCGTATGCGACCCGACTCGGCGCGGGCGGCTACGACTGGACAACCATTACCCTCGGCTGGGCCTTCGCGGTGGTCGTCGCGGTCTATATCGCCGGCGGAATCACGGGCGCGCATCTCAACCCGGCGGTCACGATGGCCGCGATTGTGCGCGGCTCGATCAACGCGACGACCGGCCTGATGTACATCGTGGTGCAGGTGCTGGGCGGCATTTTCAGCGGCTTTCTGGTGCATATGCTGTACCTGGGCAACTTCGTCAAGGACGGCTACAAAAACGTCTTCCACACCGCGCCGGCAGCTGGCTATGAGAACCTGGTCTTTACTCAGTATTTCTCCGAGATCCTCGGCACCTTCATTCTGGTGCTGGCGATCTACGCGGTTGTCGATAACGTGCGCAACGTTGGTCCTGGCGCGAACCTGTGGCCGTTTATGGTCGGCATGGTCGTGCTTTCGATCGGCCTGTCGCTGGGCGGACCCACCGGCTACGCGATCAACCCGGCGCGTGATTTCGGCCCACGGCTCTACGCCTCGCTGTTCGTCGCCGGCTCGACAGGTACGTTTGACGGCGCGTACTTCCTGGTGCCGATCATCGGCCCGCTGATCGGCGGACCGCTCGGCGCGCTCTTCTACGATTTCCTGGTCAAGCCCTTTCTGCCAGCCCCTGATGAGCCGGAGCCCGAGCCGCGCGGCGCGGACGTTGCGCATCAGCCGGCGTAGAACCGTGCGACAATTGGTTGATACTGCCAGCCGCGCTGTACAGCAGATTGTGCGATCCTGCTACTATAAAGCGGCTGAGCGGTATAGCCTGAGGAGGTTTTGCTGGTGAAGAAGCTGATCAACTCTCCCGAAACCGTTGTTGGCGACGCGCTGCTGGGCATGGCGGCGGCCCATCCCGAGCTGATCCAGGTCCACTTCGATCCCGACTACATCACACGCGCCGGCGCGCCGGTACGCGGCAAGGTCGGGCTGCTCTCGGGCGGCGGCAGCGGCCACGAGCCGATGCACGGCGGCTTTGTCGGCTACGGCATGCTCGATGCGGCCTGTCCCGGCGCGGTCTTTACCTCGCCGGTGCCGGATCAAATGCTGGCGGCGACTAAAGCGATCGACGGCGGCGCGGGCGTGCTGCACATTGTCAAGAACTACACCGGCGACGTGATGAACTTCGAGATGGCGGCGGAGCTGGCCCAGATGGAAGGCATCGAGGTCGCCAGCGTGATCACCAACGACGACGTAGCGGTCAAAGATAGCCTGTACACAGCAGGGCGGCGCGGCGTCGGCGTGACCGTGCTGCTGGAAAAGATTTGCGGCGGCGCGGCGGAAGCTGGCCTGCCGTTGGCCGAGGTCACGCGGATCGCGCAGAACGTCAACGCGCAGGGCCGCTCGATGGGCATGGCGCTAACCTCGTGCGCGGTGCCGGCGGCGGGCAAGCCGACCTTTGAGATCGGCGACGACGAGATGGAGATCGGCATCGGCATTCACGGCGAGCCTGGACGCCAGCGCATGAAACTGCAGTCGGCGCGCGAGATCACCGAGATGCTGGCCAGTGCTATACTCGACGATCTGCCGTTCAATCGCGGCGATCAGGTGCTGGCGTTTGTCAACGGCATGGGCGGCACGCCGCTGATCGAGCTGTACGTCGTCTACAATGATCTGGTCAAGCTGTGCGGGGATCGCGGCGTCACGATCAGCCGCAACCTGATCGGCAACTACATCACCTCGTTGGAGATGGCAGGTTGCTCGATCACGCTGCTCAAGCTCGACGACGAGCTGACGCGCTTCTGGGACGCGCCGGTGCACACGCCTGCGCTGCGGTGGGGGAGGTAGCGAAGGAACAAAGGAACAAAGAAACAAAAGAACAAAGAAGAGTATATTTTCGTTTTGTTCCCTTGTTCGCTTGTTCTTTTGTTCCCTTATGCTTTGGGAGGCTTCATGCGCATCACTGCCGAACACGTTATTCGCTTCATCGAAACGATCGCCGCGCGCGTGAAGGAGCAGCGAGCGTATCTGACCGAGCTCGACTCGGCGATCGGCGATGCCGACCACGGGATCAACCTCGATCGCGGCTTTAGCGCGGTGCTGGCCAAGCTGCCGACCGTCGCCGACAAAGACATCGGCACGATCCTCAAGACGACCGGTATGACGCTGGTCTCGACAGTGGGCGGCGCGTCAGGGCCGCTCTACGGCACGGCGTTTCTGCGTGCAAGCATGGCGCTGGCCGACCGCTATGAGTTCAACGAGGACGATCTGGTGGCGGCGCTGGAGGCGGCGCTGGAAGGCATCATGATGCGCGGCAAAGCCCAGCGCGGCGAGAAGACCATGATCGACACGATTGCGCCGGCGATCGATGCGCTGAAAACTGCCCGATCGCGCGATGTCGACGCACACGCCGCGCTGCGTGAATCGCTGGCCGCCGCCGAAGCAGGCATGAAGTCTACGATCCCGATGCTGGCGACCAAAGGCCGGGCCTCGTATCTTGGCGAACGCTCGATCGGCCACCAAGATCCCGGCGCGACCTCGGCCTATTTGATCGCAACCGTCCTGGTGGAGACAGTGGAGTCGATCCAACCGGAAGCGGGATGAGCGCGGCCATTGGCGCTCGTCCTTGGCACTATGCAAGGAGGCAGTTCATGTCGAAATACGTTGCCGCAATTGACCAGGGTACGACCAGCACTCGCTGTATGATCTTCGATCACGCAGGCCGAGTGATCGCCTCCGATCAGCGCGAACATGAGCAGATCTTTCCTAAGCCCGGCTGGGTTGAGCACAACACCGACGAGATCTGGCAGCGCACGCAGGGCGTCGTGCAGGGCGCGCTGCTGAAAGCCAATCTCACCCACTCCGACCTGGTCGCCGTCGGCATTACCAACCAGCGCGAGACCACGGCAGTCTGGAACAAAAAGACCGGCAAGCCCGTGTACAACGCGATCGTCTGGCAAGACACGCGCACCGATCAGATCGTGAACCGGCTGGCGCGCGACGGCGGGCAGGATCGCTTCCGGGCCAAAGTTGGCCTGCCGCTGGCAACCTATTTCTCCGGCCCCAAGATCCGCTGGATTCTCGATAACGTCGACGGCGCGCGTGCGCAGGCCGAGGCGGGCGAGCTCGCCTTCGGCAACATGGACACATTTCTGGCCTGGTGGCTCACCGGCGGAACCAACGGCGGCGTGCATATCACCGATGTCAGCAATGCCAGCCGCACCATGTTGATGAACATGGAAACGCTCGACTGGGACGAGGAGATCATGGGCATTATGGGCGTGCCGCGCTCGATGCTGCCCGAGATCAAATCGTCGAGCGAGGTGTACGGCGAGTGCCGGGGCGTGCTGCAGGGCGTGCCGCTGGCGGGCATCCTCGGCGATCAGCAGGCGGCTACGGTCGGCCAGGCCTGCTACGACACCGGCGAGGCCAAGAACACCTACGGCACCGGCAACTTTATGCTGATCAACACCGGCACCAGCCTGGTGCACTCCAAGTCGGGCCTGCTGACCACGCCCTGCTACAAGTTCGGCGACAGCGAGGCCGTGTGGGCGCTGGAAGGCTCGATCGCGGTGACCGGATCGCTGGTGCAGTGGCTGCGCGATAATCTGGGCCTGATCAGCACGGCCTCGGAGGTCGAAGAGCTGGCGCGCAAAGTCGAGGACAACGGCGGCATGTATATCGTGCCGGCCTTCTCGGGCCTGTTCGCGCCCTACTGGCGCAGCGATGCGCGCGGCGTGATGGTCGGCCTGACGCGCTACATCAACAAGAACCACATCGCGCGCGCGGTGCTTGAGGCCACGGCCTACCAGACCCGCGAGGTGCGGGACGCGATGGAGAAAGACTCGGGCGTGACGCTCAAGGCGCTCAAAGTCGACGGCGGCATGGTCTACAACGACACGCTGATGCAGTTCCAGTCCGACATTCTGGGCGTGCCGGTGGTGCGGCCCAAGGTTGCGGAGACAACAGCGCTGGGCGCGGCCTATGCCGCCGGTCTGGCTACTGGCTACTGGAAAAATACCGACGAGATGCGCGCTAACTGGGGCATGGATAAAACCTGGGAGCCGCGCATGAGCGACGATCAGCGCGAGTCGCTCTACGCCGGCTGGAAGAAGGCCGTCGCGCGTACCTTCGACTGGGTGGAGCAGGAACAGGAGGCTGAGGCCAGCGCCTAATTCCAATTCGGGCGAGTACAGCTCGATGTACTCGCCCGGCAACTGGTTTGAGTCTGTTCGGAGGCTGAGTGCTACTCTATGCCCAGCTCGTGGCAAATAAAAGCCAGGTGCTGCTCGACAAGGTTTGCTGGAATGGCTTCACCATAGGCTAGCGCTTTTTGCTGCAACAGATCTGCAATGCGCTGTGTCAGCCGACAGAGCTGCCGATCCATGCGTGAAGGATTAGACCAATCGAGATGTTGCACAAACCGCGCTCGGTCGGCTGGATCGAGATGCAGATCCAATTCTTTATACTGCGGCGTGCTCAAGGACGTGATAGCTACCTGCCAGCTATGGGCTTGTTCGTACATCAATTGGAGCAAGCGATCAGGCTTGCCGTGTAGAAAGCGCCAGCAGGTCAAATCATGGCCACGTTTACGCGCTTTGATATAACGAACACTTTCGATCAAGGTGTCAAAAAGGAGATGACCAGGTGTGCCATAAGACGGAAGATAAGCTTTTGTTGACTCATGAGGATCGGAACCAGGGCTTGGTGGCTGTGACCACAGCGGAACATGGGCAGATTTGAATACAAAATGCTCCGAATCGGCGATGTTACCGAGACTAATGTCAACTTTGTGAAAGTAGCTTTCACCGTGAAATAGAATCGAAAAAACGGTGTTATCGTCGGCAGCGGTAATCGGCCAGGCCAGATCGATTGTACCAACGCGTTCGAGGAAGTGCGGCCATACTGCGCGCGCTGCCGGCAAATCAGCTGTGACAAGGTGAAGATCGATATCGGCGTAGTGGTCATGATCGCGGGTGGCGCGCGAGCCAAACAGATAAAGCGCTGTGGCACCCGGCAGGTCACGCAGTGCTGTCATGAGCCGGGTTTGTAAGCGATCGAGTTGTTGCTGTAACTGCACCAAACACCTCATCATGACTGGCTGCAAAGAGGCTTAGTGTAACACGGACGAATCAGGACACGCTGCACAACAGATTGGAAGAACTTTCGTTCACAGCCTAAAGCGGATGGAAGAGGAGGAGCCGTCGTGATCGGTTTGCTGATCGTCTCGCATAGCGCCAAAATCGCCGAAGGAACCAAGGAGCTGGCCGAGCAGATGACACGCGGCGAGGTTCCGATCGCGGCTGCCGGTGGCACGGATGATGGATCGCTCGGTACCAGCGCCGACCTGATTCGCGCGGCGGCGGATCGGCTGGTCGCGCGTGGTGCGGAGGCGCTGCTGGTGCTGGTCGATCTTGGCAGCGCCGTGATGAGCGCCGAGATTGCGCTGGAAGATTTTCATCAGCCCTATCGCCTGAGCAACGGCCCGCTGGTCGAAGGCGCACTGATGGCGGCGGTTGAAGCCTCGATCGGCGCGAACCTGGCGCAGGTGGCGGCAGTCGCGGAGCAAACCAAAGATCTGCTCAAAGTACACGATTAATACCCGGCGTTCCCCCTAGCAGAAAGGCGCTGGCCTATGAGCGAGCAGCACGAACTGATCCTGACGATCGACCACCCCTCAGGGCTGCATCTCCGGCCAGCTGCCCTGTTTGTGAAAACTGCCGCCAGCTTTCAAAGCACGATTCGTATCGCCAATCTGGATCGCGAAGGCCAGCCCGAGAGCGACGCCAAAAGTATGTTTGGCGTCATGCAGCAAGCCGTCTCGCAGGGTCATCGCGTGCGCGTGCGGGCGGAAGGTCCCGACGCCGACGCGGCGCTAAGCAGCCTGCAGCAACTGGTCGATCAGCGCTTCGAGGCCGAGGAATGAGCCGTCTCCACGGCATCGCCGGCTCATCCGGCATCGCGATCGGCACCATCGCTCGGCTGCCGGATGCAACAGCCCAGATCAGCCAGCCAACCGACGACGCGCGCGATGATCTGCAGCGTTTGCTCGCAGCCCAGACCGAGGTTGCCGCGCAGCTACAGCGTTTGGCCGCCGAGCTACGCGCCGAAGACAAGCCCAACGAGGCCGGCATCTTCGAGGCGCAGGTGCTGCTGGCAAATGATCCGTCGCTGGTCTCCGAGGTCGAGCGGCTGCTTGCGCAAGAGCAGATCCCGCTGCCTGAGGCTGTGCGCAAGGCCAGCGACACCATGGGGGCAACGCTGAGTCGCATCGACGATCCATACCTGCGTGAGCGCGCCGCCGATGTCCAGGCGATCGGGCAGCAGATCATCGCCGTGCTGCAAGGTGTAACGCTCGATCTGCGCGTGCCCGAGGGCGCGATCGTGATCGCTCGTGATCTGACGCCAGCGCAGACCGCAAGGCTACGTAGACTGCGTATCGCGGGCTTTGCCACGGCAGGCGGCACCGCCACGGGCCACGTCGCGATCCTGGCGCGGGCACTCGATATTCCGGCGGTCGTCGGGCTAGGCGACACGCTCCTGGATCTACCAGACGGAGCAACCGCGATTCTGGATGCCGCCGAGGGCCTGCTGATCGTGGAGCCGGACGCGGAAGAGCTAGAACACTACAGCGCGCTCCGCACCTCGCGCCAGGAGGATGCCGCGCGCCGCCAAGGGCTGCTGAGCCTGCCCGCCGCAACCCGTGACGGCCAGCCGATCGAGCTGTGGGCTAACATCGGCCACCCCGACGAGGTGCAGCGTGCGCTGGCGGTTGGCGCGCAGGGCATCGGGCTGTTTCGCACCGAGTTTTTGTTTTTGGAGCGATCCGCGCCGCCGGACGAGGCCGAGCAATACGCGGCCTACGCTGCTGTACTGCGCGAGATGTCAGGCCAGCCGGTGGTGATTCGCACGCTCGACATCGGCGGCGACAAACCGATTCCATACCTCCAAACAGCGCAGGAAGCGAACCCGTTTCTGGGCTGGCGCGGCATCCGCTTCGCGATGCGCTTTCGTGAGCTGTTCCAGGTTCAGCTACTGGCGCTGCTGCGCGCCGCTACCGAGGGCGATCTGCGCATTATGCTGCCGATGGTCGCGACGCCCGCCGATGTGGCCTGGGTCCGGGCCGAGATCGATGTGGCAATTGCCGGGCTGGCGCAAGCATCGATCCCGCATCGGGCGGATGTGCCGCTGGGCATCATGATCGAAACGCCCGCCGCCGCGCTCACGCTGGACCTGCTGGCAACCGGGATTCGCTTCTGCTCGATCGGCAGCAACGATCTGGCGCAGTACACGCTGGCGGCGGATCGCAGCGTGGCCGAGCTAGTCCAGCGCTATCGCCACGACGATCCCGCAGTTTTTCGTATGATCCAGCTGGCAGTGAGCGAGGCGCGACGACTGGGGCTTGAGATCAGCATCTGTGGTGAGCTAGCATCCGAGCCGAGGGCGGCAGTGGCGCTGGTTGGCCTGGGCCTCGAAAAGCTCAGCATGACGCCCGCCGCACTGCTGGCCGTCAAAGAGTCGCTTCGGGCGGTGTCGAGTGAGGAGGCGCGGCAGCAGGCGCGGCAGGCGCTGGGACGCGCTGATCTCCCTCAGCGCTTGTAGTACAGCACCGGCTGGCCGCGCACCAGCGATTGCAGCGAGAGCACCTGCTTGCGCTCGACGTGCAGCCGGCACGAATAATCAAATGGCACGCGGCTAGGATGATTGCGCGGATGCTCGCAGCTGCCGAGATACGAGCTCAGCTGGCCCTGCCAGTGGACGCACGTCTCGCAGCGCGGCTTGCCAAACGAATCAAAACTCATAAGCTATTCCTTGTAAACTCCACAAGCGGCGGCTGTATCACTGCAGCTTGCTCAGAGCAAACGCGGCAAGAAAACCAGCAACTGTGATCAGCCCCGCAAAATTATGAGCGGTCTCGAAGGCTTCGGGAATCATGGTATCCACAAGCATCGCCAGGATCGCGCCCGCCGCCACTCCTGTCGTTGCGGCAATCACATCCGGTCCCACGCCATCGAAAAGCACGTAGCCCACAAGCGCCGCGACCCCAGATACGAGGGCAATACCGCCCCAGACGCCAAAGATATAGGTCGCCGAGCGTCCGGCCTGTTTCATCCCTGCGGCGCTGGAAAGACCTTCGGGAATATTTGATAAAAAGATGGCGATCACTGCTACCAGACTGACGCCACGCCCGCTCAGCAAGCTGACGCCAATCACGATCGACTCAGGGATACCATCCAGCAAGGCTCCTACCGCGATCGCGAGACCGCTACCTTGATCCTCTGCCTCGGAGGATTGGTGCTGACCCGAGCGTTTGCGATGTTTGGCACCATAGCGCTCCAGCGCCCAGTTTGCGCCAGTGTACACCAACGCGCCGCCCAAAAAGCCAAGCGCTGTAGCGGCGAAGCCGCCGCGCGCGTAGGCCTCGTCCATGAGATCGAAGGCCAGCGCAGAGATCAGCACGCCACTGCCAAAAGCCATAATTGCAGCAATCAGGCGCGGCGGCACGGCGATAAAATAGCTTACCGCCGCGCCGATCACCAGCGCCAGCCCGGCCACCAGTCCCCAGCCGCCTGCTTGTAACCAGCCTGGAATCATGGATTTCTCCTGATCGTGCAGCACATCACATAAGCGAGATCACCTGTCTGGCAAGGAGTAGGCCAGGAAGCTCTAGCTAAATCTTTGGTAGCACGCTGCCTTGGATGCAACGAATTGCTCAGACGACGCGTAGTGTATGGATAAGAAGGACAAGGAGGCAATATGCAAGAACCACAGCAAGACAATCCTCAACCGCAGGCAGCGGGCAGCAACCTGGCTGTCGGCATAGCGCTCGGTGCCGCGCTGGGCGTCGTCTTCGGTAACATCGCGATCGGCGTAGCGATCGGTATCGCGATTGGCGTGGCGCTGGACGCCAAGAACGCGAACCAGCCGGAAAAATAATCGCTTGCAGCGCCGAGCAGATTGTTGATCCGTAGGGGCACGCCGCTGGCGTGCCTTTGCTGTTTGCTCTCACACCGACGCCTACACCCTCGAACCGATACCGCCGAACCAGTACCCGAGCATCAACATATGCCTAGGCCTTTTGCGTTCTAGCAGGAGAAAAGTCCGAGCATCCCAAGAACCGATGCAGGGTAATGGCTATGGTGCTACAACTGGGAGACAATCATGGTACACTCGCCGCAATGGAGTGTGCTCTGGTCATCTCCCAACGTCACATCTTTCACATAATGCAGCTGGATTCAATCCCCCAGAAACGGATATTTCCTTGCCATTCAGTATAATCGACAGTATAATTAAATTCACTATAAATAGAAGGTTTGATCAACAAGGATCTAAAAATGCAGCGAAGAAATACTGAAAGCTCTCTTGCTGATATTCTTTTCCCCAGTCTTTCTGAAGAAGAACTATCTGATTCTATTCTTAATATCCCACCGGAACAACGTAGATTACACACTGATACTTATGACTTTTCAATTTCTACCATTCTAGATTACCTAGATACTAAAAATATGTACATTCCAGAATTTCAACGAAAATTTGTTTGGACTATTCCTCAAGCATCAAGATTAATTGAGTCATTAATAATTCAGTGTCCAATACCAGTAATTTATCTCAGTCAAGAGCGTGATGAGCGTCTTGCTGTCATAGATGGAAATCAACGTTTAAAAAGTATTCAGTCTTACATTAACAATGAATTCGAATTGAAAGGACTAACTGCATATCCAGAACTAGAAGGACAGAGATTTTTTGAACTTGATGTTCGCTTTCAACGTCACATAATGAATAGAACTTTACGATGTATTGTTATTACAAAAGACACTCATCCACAGGTCAAGTTTGATGTTTTTGAACGGCTGAATTCTGGCGCTATTAAATTAACGTCTCAGGAATTGAGGCATGGTATATATCATGGAAGCTTTATGAAGTTAATTGAGAAACTAAATAAATCGCATAGTTGGCGAGATTTATTAGTATCAAATTTAGAGAGGAGGATGAAAAGTGAGGAACTGATTATCCGCTTCCTTGCAATGCACTATGGTTTAGAAAGTTATAAAAAGCCGCTTTCTAACTTTCTTAATAATTTTGCTGAAACAAACCGAGAACTACCAGAACAAACGTCCCAAGAATTTAAGGAGGTTTTTGAGCGTACAGTAAAAGGTGTACATAACATTTATGGACGTTATGCGTTCAAGGTTTTTGATGAACGTGGGAACTTACTAAACAACTTTAACGCTGCCCTATTTGATGCGGAAATGTTATCGGTAAGTCGCCTTACCAATGAAATAACATTTTCTGAAGAAGAGAAATCGTTATTCTATAAGGATCTAGTTAAGTTATTTCAAGAGGATAGCTTTTCTAAAGCTGTAACCAGAGCAACTAGTGATTCGAGTCGCATCCTCTACCGTGTTAACGCTGTTAGGAAAATTTTGGAAAAACATCTTTAGCCGTACTTACATTGCATATCGAACAAGGCGTGGAAGATGCCCTACACTAAAAGTCGTGCTCGGAAAGCATTTGATATAGAAGTTGATGAGTTAATCAAAGTTATACGCGAAGCTCACTCACGGAAGTGTAACCTTCCTAATGTCCGTTCACATGTCCTTTGTAGTGCTGTAATGTTGTGTTCGGCAAAAGTTGAGGTTTATTTGGAGGACGTAATCAGTGATTGGATAAACTTGATAAATGCCTCTGGTATCCGTACCGATCAACTACCTCGAAACTTTCGAGCTTATTACTTAAATAATTCATCTACAGTATCTCTTTATAAATCCTTCTTTGCTTCTAATGATGAAGTAGATTTTCTCAAAAAATTATCAAACACGCTAGGTCAAGACTTTCGGCAAGTTGCTATAGATGGAGTGAATGTACCAGTTCTCCAAACACGTTACATTTACGCTGATAAAAAGTATCCCTCCCCAGATAACATGAAGCATTTATTTAACAGACTTGGTATATCAGACATTTTTTCTCAGTTGAATAAGAGTGCTCGCACAGATCTTAAGGCAGTGTTAGTATCATTTAATGATATTAGAACATCAGTTGCACATCAGGGTGTACCTGTTGGGTTAACTGCTAAGGATATTGGCTTGAGGTTAAAGGATGTAAAGCGTGTAGTATCGCATATTGATAAAATCCTTTACTTTCATGTTGTTAAGCACACTGGCGCTATCTGTTGGCGTACAACGTAAGAATCATTATTCCATAACCTCCTATAAATCACCTATTTCTATAGTGTTTCAGATAACGATATGTTAGAGCCTCAACTACACCCTCGAACCGATGCCGCCGAACCAGTACCCGATCCGCAACATCCGTCCGCTAACCTTGATCCTCTTTGTGACGCATGATACAATTGGCCCAACACATCGATCGTGCGACCCCAAGCAGCCTGAGGCCGCTGGGGCTTTTTTGTAAGTTTTGAGGCCGCCATGTTGATCGTCATGGACTCACATGCTAGCGAAGCGAATATCAAACGAGTTTGTGAAGAAATAGAATCCATGGGCTACGTTCCGCACCCGATGCCCGGCCCGAC